>NZ_PSVX01000031.1:0-46822 GCF_002932695.1 Rathayibacter sp. AY1D2
GCTCGGACGCCGCGCGCAGCACCCGCTCCTTCGTGGCCTCCGAGACGGGGCCGGAGCCGCTGAAGACCAGCGAGGCGGTGGAGGGGGACACTCCGGCCCCGTCTCGGAGGCCACGAAGGAGCGGGTGCTGCGCGCGCAGGTAGTCGAGCGCGGGATCACGCTCGAGCCCGGCGCCGCGCTCGCCCTGGCCGTCGCGGCGCTCGGCGCCATGGCGCTCCTCCTCGGACTCGCCCGCCTGCTCGACCGCCGCGCCGCTCGCGACGACGGCTGACCCCGGCGCGGGACGCCGGGTGCTCGCAACCCCCTGCCCCGCATCCGCCGAGAGGCGCAGACTCGTCCCGGGCGATCGCCCGCCACCCCCTGGAGACGAGACCATGCCCTTCTGCGCCCTTGAGAGCCTCCGCTGATGGAGCTGGGCATCGCCGCGATCGTCGGCGTCTCGGTCCTCGTCGCGGTCGCCGTCTTCTCGCGGCGCCTCGGCGTCGCCGCCCCGATCGTCCTCGTGCTCGCCGGCGTCGGCCTCTCGTACATCCCCGGGGTGCCGGAGGTGGTCGTCCCGCACGAGTGGGTGCTCGACGGCGTGCTGCCGCCACTGCTGTACGCGGCGGCGCTCAGCGTCCCGTTCATCGACTTCCGCCGGAATCTGACCACCATCACCGGCCTGTCGGTCGTGCTGGTGCTGATCTCGGCGGCCGGCGTCGGCGCGCTCCTCTTCCTCCTCCTCCCCGAGCTCGGGCTGGGCCTGGCGATCGCCGTGGGCGCGATCATCAGCCCGCCCGACGCCGTCGCCGCGACCTCGGTCGGCCGGCGGCTCGGCCTCCCGCCGCGGCTGCTCACCCTGCTCGAGGGCGAGGGGCTGATCAACGACGCGACCGCGCTGGTCCTCCTCCGCTCGGCCCTCGCCGCCGCCGCGGGGACGCTCGCGACGCCGTGGGCCGCGATCGGCGACTTCCTCTACGCGGTCGTCGTGGCCGTCGTGGTCGGGTTCGTGGCCAGCGTCGTCACCGTCTTCGTCCGCTCGCGGCTCGAGGACCCGGTGCTCAACACCGTCCTCTCCTTCATCGTCCCCTTCGTCGCGTTCATCCCCGCTGAGGGCCTGGGCGCCTCGGGCGTGCTCGCCGTGGTCGTCGCGGGCCTGCACACCGGGCACGCCTCCTCCCGCGCCTTCACCGCCCAGTCGCGGGTGAACGACCGGGTCAACTGGCGTACCGTGCAGTTCCTGCTCGAGAACGGCGTGTTCCTGCTGATCGGTCTCGAGATCCGCTCGCTGATCCACGACGCCGACAGCGCGCGCCTCTCGGTGCCCGGAGCGGTCGGGATCGGGCTGATCGCGGTGGTCGGGCTGATCGTCGTGCGCTTCCTCTGGGTCGGGCCGGTCCTCCTCGGCGAGCGCTGGCAGACCCGCTGGGCCGAGCGCCGGGCCCGCGAGCAGAAGGAGCTGCTCGAGTCGCCCGAGGCGCAGGAGCTGCCGAAGGAGGAGCGCGGCCGGGCGAAGCGGCGCTACCTGCTGCGGCGCAGCGACTACCGGCACTTCAGCCGCAACGGCATCGGCTGGCGCGGCGGTCTGGTGCTCGGCTGGTCCGGGATGCGCGGAGTGGTGACCCTCGCGGCCGCGCAGTCGCTGCCCGAGGACATCCCGTACCGTCCGCAGCTCGTGCTGATCGCCTTCACCGTGGCCGTCGCGACCCTGCTGATCCAGGGCAGCACGCTGCCGCTGCTGATCCGGGCGCTGGGCATCCGCGGGATCGACGTGCCCGAGGACCAGCGCGCGCTCGCGGGTCTGCTCGACGAGATCACCGAGAAGGGCCTCTCGGTGCTGGAGCGCCCGGGCGACGCCGTCGAGGGCGCCGACGGCGTCGCTCCGGACGTCCTGGAGCGGGTGCGGCAGACGTCGTTCCTCCGCTCCGAGGCCGCCTGGGAGCGCTCGCGCGGCACGGAGAGGTCGGTCGCGGACACTCCGCACCGCCTCTACCGGGCCCTGCGGCTCGCCGTGGTCGCCGCCGAGCGGGAGGCCCTGCTCGACGCGCGCTCGCGCCGCGCCTACCCGCAGCGCATCCTCCGCGACGCCCAGTCGCTGCTCGACCTCGAGGAGACGCGGCTGCGGGTCCGGCGGGGCTCCGAGTCCTGAGGGCTCGGGATCGTGACGATCGCTCCCGGGGATGCCCGCGCTGATCCGCGCCCTGTGGAGGAGCGCCGAACTCCTCGAGTGCGCCATCCGGATCGACCCCTCGGACCACGGCCGTCCGGCCTCCCCGGCATAGCCCGCCGATGCGTCACCCCCCGTTAAGCCCGCGCTCCCCGCTTCCTCTGGCACTGCCGTCGCCCCGCCCGTAACCTGCGGATCGCCTGAGAATCGGAAGCTCGATTCGCCCGCACTCGAAGAGGGGTGGCGGGCCGGGGCGGATCCCCTCGGGGGATATCACGAGGGCCGATCCGCGCGCCAGCCCTCGCAGAGAGGGCAGACGGGGCGCTGAGAGGAACGCTATCCCGTGCGGCGCCGGAGCGCACGCACCACTTCGTTCGAGTGCTCTCAGGTCCAGTCGAGAGCGGAGCGCTCGGCCCAGTAGCGGGCCGGATCCACGGCGAGCGCCGGGAGGTCCGCGAGCTCCCGGGGCTGTGCGCGCAGGTTGGCCCGCAGCTGCTCCGGAGTCGCCGCGCCGCTCAGCACGACGTCGGCCCAGGGCTGCGCGAGGGCGGCCCCCAGGGCGACGACGTCCGGCGCGGCGCCGGCGTGCTCGATCGGGTGCGCCACGAGCCTCCCGTTGGCGAGGGCCTCCTTGACCACCACCAGCCAGCCGTCGTCGTGCGCGGCGGCGAGCGCCCGGCCCGCGGACTGCTCGAGCGGGTTCCAGGTGCTCTGGACCGCACTGAACGGCGACTCCGGGATCGCGCGGGCGAGCTCGATCACGCGCGCCTGCTCGGGTCCGCTCGTGGAGAGGCCGACGCGCACTCCGGAGCCGGCGAGGCCGCGCAGTCGGTCCAGCAGCGGGCGGTCGGTGAGGGCCGGGCTCTCGGGAGTGATCGAGTGGACGAGGTAGGAGTCGGGCGCCGAGCCGAGCGCGTCGAGCGTGAGCGGCCACTGGCGGTCGAGCATCGCGACCGAGTGCTCCTTGCGCTCGTGCACCGGCGCGTCCATCGCCCACCCGCCGACGTACTCGTAGCCCCACTTCGACTCGATCGTGAGCGCCGCCCGCCGCTCGGGGTGCCGGGCGAGCCAGCCGCCGAGGAACTCCTCCGCCCGCCCGTAGGAGCGCGCGGCGTCGAGGAAGCGGACGCCGGCGTCCCACGCCGCGTCGAGCAGCAGGTGCGTGCGCTCGCGCAGCGCGTCGACGCTCCGCTCGGCCGCGGGGCCGAGGTCGTCGTCGCGCCCTGCCGTGATGTACGCCGGCCGGCCCACGGCCGCCAGCCCGATCCCGAAGCGCTGCATCCCGCCCACGGTACGCCGGTCCCGGAGCTGCGGCGGCCGCTAGCGTCGAGCGGTGACCTCCGCCCTCGACCGCAGCATCCTCCGGCTCGCCGTCCCGGCGCTGGGCTCGCTGGTCGCCGAGCCGCTCTTCCTGCTCACCGACTCCGCCCTGGTCGGCCATCTCGGCGCCGTCCCGCTCGCCGGGCTCGCGCTGGGCGGCACGGTGCTGCAGACGATCGTCGGCCTGATGGTCTTCCTCGCGTACAGCACCACTCCGCGGGTCGGCCGGGCCCTCGGCGAGGGCGACGAGCGGAGGGCCGTGGCGGCCGGGATCGACGGCGGCTGGCTGGCCCTGCTCCTCGGCGCCGGCATCGCCGTGGTGGGCGCGCTCACCGCTCCGGCCGTCGTGGCGCTCTTCGGCGCGGAACCGGCGGTGGCCGAGGCGGGCGTGCGGTACCTGGCGGTGAGCATGGCCGGGATCCCCGCCATGCTCGGCGTCTTCGCGCTCACCGGGCTCCTCCGCGGCTTCCAGGACACCCGCACTCCGCTGGTGATCGCCGCCGGCGGATTCGCCCTCAACGCCGCTCTCAACGCCGTGCTGATCTACCCGGCCGGCCTGGGGATAACCGGCTCCGCACTGGGGACGGTGATCGCGCAGTGGGCCATGCTCGCGGCCTACGCGGGAGTCGCGCTGCGGCTCGCCCGGAGGGTCGGCGCGCCGCTGCGGCCGCACCTCGCGGGCCTGGCCTCGTCCGCGGGATCCGGCGGCTGGATGCTGCTGCGCACCGCGAGCCTCCGCGCGGCGATCCTGCTCGCGGTCGCGACCGCCACCTCGCTCGGGGCGGAGGAGCTGGGCGCCTTCCAGGTGGCGATGACGCTGTTCTCGACGGTCGCCTTCGCCCTCGACGCGGTGGCGATCGCCGCGCAGGCGCTGCTGGGCCGCCTCCTCGGCGCGGGCGACGCCGAGCAGGCCCGAGCCGTCACGAAACGCTGTGTGACCTGGGGAATCGGTGCAGGAGTAGTGCTCGGAGCGCTGGTCACCGGTCTGAGCGGTGTCCTGCCGTACGTCTTCTCGAGCGACCCGGAGGTGCTGCGGCTGCTGCCCGCGGCGATCGCCGTCGTGGGCCTCACCGCTCCGCTCGGCGGCTACGTCTTCGTGCTCGACGGCGTGCTGATCGGCGCCGGCGACGGCCGCTACCTGGCGCTCAGCGGCCTCGCGAACCTCGCCGTCTTCGTCCCGCTCGCCCTGCTCGCCCCCGCCGAATGGCGCCTCCTCGCGCTCTGGCTCGCCTTCGCCGTCGGCTTCCTCGGCGCCCGCGCGGTCACCCTCGGGCTCCGGGTCCGCAGCGACGTCTGGCTCCGCTGACCGCACTCCTCCCCTGTGGAGAAGCCTGTGGACAACTCCGGTCAGCGCGGCGGTGCGCTGGTGTTCCCGCGGTGGAAGACGGCGTGGAAGCAGACCGCCTCCGCCTCCTCGTCGGCCAGGAGCGCGACCGCGGCCCGTCCCGCCGCACGGCCCTTCTCGACCGCGGGCTGGGCCATCGTCGTGAGGTCGTACTCGGCCGCGAGACCGGGCACCTGCACGCCGTCGAAGCCGACCACCGAGAGGTCCTCGGGCACGCGCAGCCCGCGCTCCTCCGCCGCGAGGATCACGCCCGCGGCCAGCAGATCGCTCTGCGCGACGACCGCGGTCGGCGGCTCCGCCCCCTCGAGCAGCGTGCGGCCCGCGGCGACGCCCTCGTCGACGGAGCTCGCCGCGGCGGCGACGACCGACGCCTCCGGGAAGACGTCCTGCACGCCGAGGAGGCGGTCGACCGGAGTGATGCTGGGGCTCGAGCGCCAGCCGGCCGGGATCGCGCCGCGGCGGCGGTCCTTCGCGAACGGGAGCGCGACCACCGCGACCCGCTCGTGGCCGAGCTCGCGCAGGTGCTCCGCGATGGTCCGGCTGGCCTCGCGGTTGTCGAGCGAGATCACGGCGCCGCCCAGCTCCGAGAGGCCCTCGACCACGACGACCGGCACCCCCCGGCGGCGCAGCACGGCGACGGAGTCGTCGACCGACGGGCTGCAGCCGACCAGGATCATCGCGTCGACCGGGGCCGTCGCCAGCAGGCCCGCGCCGTCGCCGGTCTCGGTGAGCAGCAGGATCCCGGCGTCGACCCCGCCGAGCACGTCGGCGATCCCGTCGAGCATGGCGATCTTGATCGGGTCGCGGAACGCGTGCAGCATCCGCTCGTCCACGACGACCCCCACGATCCCCGAGCGGCCGCGGCGGAGCGAGCGCGCCCGCGGGTCGGGGCCGGCGTAGTCGAGCTCGGACGCCGCGCGCAGCACCCGCTCCTTCGTGGCCTCCGAGACGGGGCCGGAGCCGCTGAAGACCAGCGAGGCGGTGGAGGGGGACACTCCGGCCCGGCTCGCGACGCGGGCGAGCGTCGGCCGGGGGCTCTTGCGGGGTTCCACGTTCCTCCTCGTGGGGGCGGCGCGCTCGTCGTCGGTTGACCGTCCCCGGGGTTCCGGATAGCTTAGACCGGCTCGCTTCGAATCGATTCGACCGTGCCTCTCGATCCGGTGTCCGGATCCCGCCCGCACCAGGAGAACCGCCATGACCTCGACGTCCGCGCTCACGCGCCCGCAGCTGGTCGCCTGGCGCAACGCCGTCTTCACGATCTTCGTCCTCAGCGGGATCTCCATCGCCACCTGGGTCTCGCGCACCCCCGCCATCCGCGACGAGCTCCAGCTCTCGACCGCCGGAGTGGGCCTGCTGATCCTCTCGATGTCGATCGGCGCGATCGTCGGACTCGCGTTCTCGACGCCGGTCATGGGCGCGATCGGCGCCCGGCGCGGCATGGCGCTCGGCCTCACCGTCTCGGCGGCGGGCCTCGCGGTGCTGGGCGTCTCGGCCGACGTCATCGGCGTCCTCCCCGCGGCCTTCGCCGGCATGGCGATGCTCGGCTTCGGCAACGGAGCGGTCGACGTGATGATGAACGTCGAGGGAGCGGCCAACGAGAAGGCCTTCGGCAAGACGCTCCTGCCGCTGTTCCACGCCTTCTTCAGCCTCGGCACCGTGGCCGGCGCGCTGATCGGCGCGGGCGCCTCCGCCCTGGCCGTGCCCGTCGCCGTCCACCTCGGCGCGATCGCCGTGGTGATCGTTGTGACCGCGGTGATCGCGATCCGCTTCGTCCCGGTCCGCGAGGAGCTCGACACCTCCGGCGCGGCGACCACGGTGAAGCCGCCGGTCCGCGAGCGCGTCGCCGCCTCCCTCGGCGTCTGGCGCGACGGCCGCCTCGTCCTCATCGGCCTGATCATGCTGGGCATGGCCTTCGCCGAGGGCTCCGCGAACGACTGGCTGACCCTGGCGATGGTCGACGGCCACGGCACCGACAAGACGACCGCCGCCGTCGTGTTCGGCGTGTTCGTCGCCGCCATGACCGTCGGACGCGTGATCGGCGGGCCCGTGCTCGACCGCTTCGGCCGCGTCCCGGTGCTGCGCGCCTCCGCCGGGCTCGCGATCGTCGGCATCCTGCTGTTCATCCTCGCCCCGGTCGACGCGCTCGTCGTCGTCGGCGCGGTCGCCTGGGGTCTGGGCTGCTCGCTCGGCTTCCCGGTGGGCATGTCGGCCGCGGCGGAGGGGCCGCACTCGGCCGCCCGCGTCAGCGCGGTGGCGATGCTCGGCTACGTCGCGTTCCTGGTCGGACCGCCGGCGATCGGCTTCCTCGGCGAGCACTACGGACTGCTGAACGCCCTCTTCCTGGTGCTGGCCCTGGTGGTCGTGGCCGGGCTCGCCTCCCCCGCCGCCCGCAGCCGGCGGAGCTGACCGCCCCGCTCCACGCGCCTCCGCAAGCCCCCGTGGGGCCCGGGCGCCCCGGCGCGCCTCCCCCTAGGCTTCCCAGGACGGCGGTGGAGGGGGAGCGGATGCGGTACCGAGCGCGCGACGGCGCCCTGCTCCACGTCGACGAGCACGGAGCCGGTCAGGGGCGGCCCCTGGTAGTCGTCCCCGGTGAGCCGGAGCGCCACCCCTCCTACCTCGGCTCGTTCGCCTCGATCGCCTGCACGCGCCGCGTCCTCGTGCTGCACCCGCGCGGAGTGGGCGGCTCCGCGGAGCTGCCTCCCGCTCCCCCGGCCACGACGGCCGCCGACGTGGAGGACCTCCGCCGCCACCTCGGCGTCGACGAGCTCGATCTCGCCGCGCACGACTCCGGCTGCCGCGCCGTCCTGCTCGCCGCCGTGGGCGCGCCCGAGCGCGTCGCCCACCTGCTCCTGATCGCCCCCGGCACCGCCTGGCTCGGGATCGACGACCGGGCTGCCGGTCCCACGACTCCCGCCGGCTCCGACGACACCGCGGCGATCCGCGACGCTCTGCAGCGCCTCGACTGCCCCGCGGTCGTCCTCGGCGGCGAGGACGATCCGGTGACGGGCGTCGCCGCTCTGGAGGCGCTCACCGCGCTCCTGCCGCAGGCGAGCCTGGCCGTCATCGAGTCGAGCGGCCACCACCCGTGGGCGGAGGCGCCGGCCGAGTTCGCGGTCGCGCTGCGCGCCTCGCTCTCGGTGCCGCCGCCCGCTCCTCCGCTCGGCCGCCGGCCTCCCGTCGCCGCGCGCTGAGCCGGGAGCCCGCCGGAGCCGCGCCGTCTATCCTCGACGGGTGCGTCTCGTCATCGCGCGCTGCTCCGTCGACTACACCGGCCGTCTCAGCGCCCACCTCCCGCTCGCCACCCGCCTCCTGCTCGTCAAGGCCGACGGGAGCGTCCTCATCCACTCCGACGGCGGCTCCTACAAGCCGCTGAACTGGATGAGCCCGCCCTGCACGCTGATCACGGGCGAGCCCGACGAGGAGGCGCGCGCCGCGGGAGTGACGCAACAGTGGACCGTCGCGCACCGCAAGACCGGCGACGCTCTCGTCGTCTCGATCCACGAGGTGCTGCACGATTCGGCGCACGAGCTCGGCGTCGATCCGGGACTCGTGAAGGACGGAGTGGAGTCGCATCTCCAGCGCCTTCTCGCTGAGCAGATCGGCCTCCTCGGAGAGGGGCACACTCTCGTCCGGCGCGAGTACATGACCGCGATCGGCCCGGTCGACATCCTCGCCCGCGATTCCTCGGGAGCCGCCGTCGCCGTCGAGATCAAGCGCCGCGGCGAGATCGACGGAGTGGAGCAGCTCACCCGCTATCTCGAGCTGATGAATCGCGATCCGCACCTCTTCCCGGTGACGGGAGTCTTCGCCGCTCAGGAGATCAAGCCGCAGGCGCGGACTCTCGCCGAGGACCGCGGAATCCGCTGCGTGGTGCTCGACTACGAGGCCATGCGCGGCACCGACGACTCCCACACCCGCCTGTTCTGACAGGCGCGGCGACAGGCACGGCGAAGGCCCCCGCGATCGGATCACGGGGGCCTTCCGCTCACCGGGCGCGAGGCCCGGGAATGCGGCGTCTCACCGGGCCGAGAGCCCGGCGGCCGCTACTTGTGGGCGGCCTGGTAGGCGGCCTGGACCTCGGAGGGGATGCGTCCGCGGTCGGAGACGGGGTGGCCGTTGGCGTTCGCCCACTCGCGGATGGCCTTGAGCTGCTTGGGGTCGCTCTTGGAGGCGGTCGCGACGCTCGTGGCGGCCGCGGGGCGCGAGCCGACACGGCGGGCGCTCGAGACGAACTTCTCGAGCGCCGAGTGGAGCTCGGCGATGTTGTCGGGGCCGAGATCGATCTCGTAGTTGGCGCCCTCGATGCTGAAGCGGACGGTACCGCCGTCACCGGAATCGATAAGGGTTCCGTCGATATCGTCGACAAGCGTGATCTTCTGGGCCACTTTTCCTCCTGGAGTTCGCGGGACCGGACTGTCTCGACCCGGACCGGGAGAGACATTACCCCCTTTCACAATCGAGTGCGCCATGAATGGCGCCATTCGTCCCTTTCTCGCGCCATGTCGAGGGGAATGTTCAGGATAAGCGGAGGCAATCACGGCTGAATCGAGCTGTTCGCCACCAGCCGTCGAATAGAGGACACGGTGTCCGCAGACGGCCGTAACGATTCCGGACACCGATCGCGCGCATTCCCGGGAACCGGTCCCGGCGATTCCGATCACGCCCCGGTCTTCGTTAGCGTGGAGCCATGGCACGACGAGGCGGACCCCCTGCACGCCCGGCGCGACCCGGTCCGTACCGCAATGCGGAGGCTCGGGAAGCACTGGAGGCGCTCGTCGCCGCTCCCACCGCCGAGGCCGTCGACCGGCTGCTCGAGGCCTGCCTCGACGGCTCCCTCGTGGTCGACGTCACGGGCTCCCAGCCCGGAGGCGTGCCGCACGTCCGCACCGTCGCGACGACCACCGGGGAGCAGGTCCTGCCGCTGTTCACCTCCACGGACGAGGTGCGCACCGCGGTCCCCCGGCAGCAGCATCCGCGGGTGCAGATGCTGGTCCTCCCCGGACGCGAGGCCTTCGCGCTGATCCGCACCGCCGACTTCGTCGCCGTGCAGCTCGACCCCGGCTCGATCGCCCAGGTCGTCACCCGTTCGTTCGTCGAACGGGCTCTGGACGCCGAACGGCCGTAGAGTGTGGCCCCCGGCGGGGCAGCGCCGGCGTCACCCCGTCCTCCGAGGTCAGGAGCCCGCCATGTCCGACACGACCCTCGCCGCCACCGGCCTCGACGCGCGAGCCGGCACCTGGTCCTGCATCCTGTTCGACCTCGACGGCACGATCACCGACTCGGCCCCCGGCATCACCGGCACCCTCGTCGAGACCTTCGTCGAGCTGGGCCGCCCCGTGCCCGCTCCGGCCGAGCTGCTGGCCTACGTCGGCCCTCCGCTGCTCGAGGCGTTCCGCGAGCTCGGCGGGATGACCGTCGAGGAGGCGCAGGCCGCGCTCGTGGTCTACCGCCGCCGCTACAACGCGGGCGGGCTGTTCGACTCCTCGGTCTACCCGGGGCTGCCCGAGGTGCTCGCGCGCATCGCCGAGGCCGGCGTGCCGCTCTCGCTCGCGACCTCCAAGCCGGAGTCGGCGGCCACGCGCATCCTCGAGCACTACGGACTGGCGCAGTACTTCACGGTGATCTGCGGCGCCTCCGAGGACGAGGTCCGCAGCGCCAAGGCCGACGTCGTGGAGGAGGCGCTGCGCCGGCTCCGCGAGCTCGGCGTCGACCTCTCGGCGCCGGTGATGGTGGGCGACCGCGAGCACGACGTGCAGGGCGCCGCCGCCCACGGCGTGCCGACGATCATGGTCGAGTGGGGCTACGGATCGCCGCTCGAGGCGGTCGGGACGATCGCGCTGGTGTCCGGCGCCGAGGAGCTCGCGGACCTCCTGCTCCCGTGACCTGCGTACGATGAGGGCATGACTGGTCTGGGCGTCGTCCTCTCGTTCGTGCTGTTCCTCGGCGGGATCCTCGTTCTCGGCAACTCGTTCCTGCTGCCCGACATCGCCGGATTCCTCTTCGTCGGCGGCATCCTGATGATCTCGGGATCGCTCGCCGTCGCGTTCCACGTCCTGCCGAAGTCGCAGTAGCCGGGTCGCTCCGGGCGGCCGCCTCCGCGGCTCGCCGCTCCGCTCAGCCCAGCGTGCTCGCGTCGAGGTTGATGACTGCATTGATGTAGACCGCCTCGCCGGCTCCGGCGATCGTCGGGTTCATCCGGAGCAGCTGCTGCACCGGGATCCCGAAGCGCTGCGCGATGTCGAAGAACGTGTCGCCCTGCACCACGGTGTAGCTCACGATGTCCCCCTCCCCGTCGCGGGTCGGCTCGCCGTTCGCCCCGGGAACCGCGCCGTTGTCGACCGCGAAGGCGGTCTCGGGGATGTCCGGTGTCGCGTTCGGCGTGAAGGTGACCGTCGCCTCGGGGACCGGCGCGAAGACCGTGGCCGTCGCCTGCGGGAGCGCCGCCGTGACGGTCGGGTCCGGTACCGGAGTCGGCGTCGCCGTGGCGAACACGGTGACCGTCACCGTCGGAGCCGGAGCGGGCGCCGAGCACCCCGCGAGCGCGAGCACACCGGCCAGTGCCGTTGCTCCGATGACCGTCCTGCGCATGTCCCCCGCCCTCCGCACGCCCCGCGGCGCCCGCTCCACCCTAGGAGACGGGGCGGCCGGGGGCACGTGCGCTGTCGCAGGAGGCCGGTGCTGCTGATCCACCGTCGTGCAGGGAGCTCCGCGGTCGCCGGGGCCGGGTCGGCCTCACCGGGACCGGGTCAGGACGGGGGCTCGGTGAGCAGGCGCAGCCCGCCGCCGCTGTTCGCCGCGTCCATCAGGAGCTCGACCCAGGTCGGGTTGATCGTCGGCTGCCGGCTCCCCGCGAAGTGGAACTGCAGGGCGATGTTCGGGTTCATCCAGAAGGAGTGGCGGCCCCGCGCGCCCTCGGGCATCGAGTCGAGGGTGAGGCTGAAGCGCTCGTCGCGGCGGAACTTCGCGTAGATCACGATCTGGAGGTGGGCCAGGGTCCGGTCCTCGATCTCGATGACGGCGGGAGGAGTGCCGTAGAGGAATTGACCCATGCCGCCAGACTATAGGCCCCTCGGCTTATTACTAGTCCGTCTAGCTATTTGGCTGCGGAGGGTTCCGCGTCGTCCGCTTCGTCCGTATCGTGCCCGTCGCCGTGCTCCGAGTCGATCTCGTCGACGGCCGCGCTCATCCGGCGGAGGAAGTTGACGACGACCTCGGCCTCGGGTGCGTCCAGGTCCTCGGCGATCTCGAGCATCCGGCGGTGCATCTCCTGGAGCGTGGCGCGCACCTCGTCGTCGCTGTCGACGGTCGCCTCCACGACGATCCCGCGCCGGTCGGTCGGGTTGGGCTTGCGCACGAGGTGGCCGCTGCGGACCAGGCGGTCGATGAGGACCGTGGTCGACGCGGACGAGATGGAGAGGTGCGAGGCCAGGTCCTTGCCGGTCACCAGCTCGCCCTTGCGCTGCTGGCGGAGCAGGTACTGGATGGCGATCAGGTCCGTCTCGCCCATCGCCATCCGCTCGCGCGTGCGGCGGCGCATCGAGACCTCGGAGACGCGGTACGTGCGCATGGCGCTCAGCACCTCGACAGCGCGGCGGGTGGACGACTCGTCCGGGTACCAGTACCCGGCGCCGCTCCGCAGGCTCGTGTCGCTCATCCGAACATCCTAGACCGGCTGATCACCAGGCCGTCTAGCGAGTCGCCCGCGCCTACGCTGGACCGGTGACCGCCACCCTCGTCGCCAAGGGCCTCTCCGGAGGCTATGCGCACCGCACCCTGTTCGACGGACTCGACCTGACGGTCGCCCCCGGGGACGTGGTGGGCGTCGTCGGGGCGAACGGAGCCGGCAAGTCGACGCTCCTGCGCATCCTCGCGGGCGAGACGGCTCCGCTCGAGGGCTCCGTCGTGCTCTCGCCGGGCGACGCCTTCGTCGGCTGGCTGCCGCAGGAGCACGAGCGCCGCGAGGGCGAGACCGTCGCCGGCTACATCGCGCGCCGCACCGGCTGCGCCGAGGCCTCCGCCGAGCTCGACGCCGCCGCCGCCGCCCTGGCCGACCCCGATCCCGACGGCTCGATCGCGGACCGGTACGCCCTCGCTCTCGACCGCTGGCTCGCGAGCGGCGCGGCCGACCTCGACGAGCGCACCCCGGTCGTCCTGGCCGACCTGGGCCTGTCGCTCGGCGCCGCGGCCGCCTCCTCGACGATGACCTCCCTCTCCGGCGGGCAGGCGGCGCGGGTCGGCCTCGCGGCACTGCTGCTCTCGCGCTTCGACGTGGTGCTGCTCGACGAGCCGACCAACGACCTCGACCTCGACGGCCTGGAGCGCCTGGAGGCCTTCGTCCGCGGGCTCCGCGGCGGCGCGGTCCTCGTGAGCCACGATCGCGAGTTCCTCGCCCGCAGCGTCACCCGCGTGCTCGAGCTCGATCTCGCGCAGGGCACCAACCGGGTCTACGGAGGCGGCTACGACGCGTTCCTGGAGGAGCGCGAGACCGCGCGCCGCCAGCGCCGCGAGAAGTACGAGGACTTCGCCGAGCAGAAGGCCGACCTGGTCTCCCGCGCCCGCACCCAGCGGGAGTGGTCGAGCCAGGGCGTGCGCAACGCGATGAAGAAGGCCCCCGACAACGACAAGATCCGCCGCAAGGCCTCGGCGGAGTCGAGCGAGAAGCAGGCGCAGAAGGTGCGCCAGATGGAGAGCCGGATCGCGCGGCTCGAGGAGGTCGAGGAGCCGCGCAAGGAGTGGCAGCTCGCCTTCACGATCGGCAGCGCCCCGCGCTCGAGCTCGGTCGTCTCGACGCTGAACGGCGCGGTCGCCCGCCGCGGCGCCTTCACGCTCGGGCCGGTGTCGCTCCAGGTCGACGCGGGCGACCGGATCGGCATCACCGGGCCCAACGGCGCCGGCAAGTCGACGCTGCTGTCGCTCCTCCTCGGCCGCGCCGAGCCGGAGGAGGGCGGCGCCTCCCTCGGAGCGAGCGTGGCGATCGGCGAGATCGATCAGGCCCGCGGGATGCTCGCCGCTGAGGTGCCGCTCGCGGACGCGTTCGAGGCGCTGGTGCCCGAGTGGCCGACCGCCGAGGTCCGCACCCTGCTGGCGAAATTCGGGCTGAAGGCCGACCACGTCGGCCGCCGCGTCGGCGAGCTCTCGCCGGGCGAGCGGACGCGGGCCGCCCTGGCGCTCCTCCAGGCCCGCGGCACGAACCTCCTGGTGCTCGACGAGCCGACCAACCACCTCGACCTCGTCGCCATCGAGCAGCTGGAGGAGGCGCTCGAGGCGTACGAGGGCACGCTGCTGCTGGTCACCCACGACCGGCGGATGCTCGAGACGGTGCAGCTGACGCGGCACTGGCACGTCGAGGCGGGCGTCGTCACGGAGGCGTGACGCCCGCCGCCGCGTCAGTCCCCGGAGGCCCGCGCCGCCTCGTCCTCGCGCCAGCCGGCCTCCTTCTGCACGTACTCGTTGTCGGCGAACTCCGCGAAGTCGCTCTCGTCGGTGATCCGGCGCACCTCGAGGCGGTTGCCGGGCACCAGCGGGCAGCGCAGCGCCCACTCGCGGGCCTGCTCCTTCGAGTCGACCCCGATGATCCAGAAGCCGTTGAAGAGCGACTCGGTCGGGCCGTAGGCGCCGTCGACGACGGTCGGCGGCTCGGAGGAGAAGTCGACCACGAAGCCGGAGGAGGCGATGTCGTCGGCCAGGCCGTCGCCCGAGAGCAGCACGCCCGCCTCGATCATCGCCTCGTTGTACTGCCCCATCCGGGTGATGATCTCGTCGAACGGGATCGAGGCGTATGCCTCCTTCGCCGCATCGGTCGCGCGCATGATCAGCATGTACTTCATCGGGTCTCCCTGGGGTCGGTGCGCGGGGGCGCAGGGCCTACTCTGGCCCATCCGGGGTGCCGGCGGAACGGTGGGTCCCGAGCGTCTGCGCCACGGGGGCGAGCGCGGAGCGACGGACCTTGCCCGCGTCGCTCCGAACGGGCTCGTGCACGATCCGGAGGGCCCGGAGGCGCCGCTCAGCGCCCAGCTCGGCGTTCGCCCGAGCGAGCAGACCGGCCGGGTCCACGCCCGCGTCGCCCACGTCGACGACCGCCTCCACCGCCTGCCCCAGCTCCGTGTCCGGCACGCCGAAGGCGACCGCCCCGCGGACTCCGGGCAGGGCCTCCAGCACCCGCTCGACCTCGGCCGGCCAGACGCTCGCTCCGCCCCGGAGGATCAGATCGTCGGCGCGGTCGACCACCCAGAGCCACCCGTCCCCGTCGACGCGGCCGACGTCGCCGAGGGTGTCCCAGCCCTCCTCCGTCCGCCGCGAGCCCGCGCCGAGGTAGCGGTAGGCGGGGGCCTCGCCGCGGTGCAGCCAGATGCGGCCGAGCTCGCCGGTCGGAGCCTCCGTGCCGTCCTCCCGCAGGATGCGCAGGGTCGTCCCGCTGATCGGCCGTCCGACACTGCCCGGGTGCTCCAGCCACTCCCGGCCCGTGATCATCGTCAGTCCGTTCGACTCGCTGCCCGCATAGACCTCGACCACCCGCTCCGGGCCGAGCCAGCCGATCAGCGCCCGCTTGTCGGCGGGCGCGCAGGGCGCTCCGAGGTGCAGCACCGTCGCGAGCGAGGACACGTCCGCCCCCGACCGCTCGGGCGCAGCCAGCAGGCGGCGGATCGTGGTCGGGACGAGCAGGGTCCAGGTGACGCGGTGCTCCTCGATCGCCGCGAGGACCCGGGCGGCGTCGAACCGCGGCAGCAGCACCAGGCGCTGCCCGGTCATCAGCCCGCGGAAGGCGTAGGTGAAGGTCGCCGAGTGCATCAGCGGGCCGCTCACCAGCTGCACGCCCTCGCGCGGCAGGAACGGCGCGACCGGCGCGTCCGGATCCAGCAGCGCCGGGCCCGCGGCCAGCACCACCTTCGGCCGCCCCGTGCTGCCGGAGGAGGTGGGCGCCTTCCAGGACGAGGCCCACCGGTCCTCGAGCGAGCCGGCCGGCACCTCCGGCCCGGGCCGCCAGTCGCCCGCGCGCCACGGGACAGCGGAGGAGGAGGGCGCGCCGATGACGAGCGCCGGCCGCGCGATCCGCTCCACCTCGGCGCGCTCCGCCGCCGACAGCCCGGTCGAGACCGGCTGCGGCACGGCGCCCGCCTTCCAGACCGCCGCGCAGACGACGAGCGCGTCCAGCGCGTTCGAGAGCGAGACGGTGACGAGGTCGTCGGTCCGGACGCCGAGATCACGGTAGGCGCGGGCGAGGCGGGTGCTCTCGCGGTCGAGCTCCCCCGCCGTCAGCGCGCCCTCGTCGGCCACGGCGACGATCCGGTCGGGATCGGCGTCGGCGAGACCGGTGACGATGCGCGAGATCGACCGGCGGGTCACCGGCGGCGCCCGATCGTGTCCAGGCGGCAGGACGGAGTCATCCGGGCACGCCTGCTCGCGCGGATCCCGGCCCGTCCGGAGGAGTTCCTCCTGAGCTCTGAACCGAGCCGTCGAGCACCCGCTCGTAGAACCGCAGATGCGCGGCCGCGACGTCGTCCCAGGAGTGCGAGGCGGCCAGGGCCCGGCCGTCCGGCGAGGGCAGCGTCAGGGCCTCCTCCAGCGCGTCGGCGAAGGAGGCGGGGTCCCGCCCGTAGCGGACCGCGTCCCCGAACACCTCGTGGATCACCGGCAGCTCCCGCGCCACGACCGGCACCCCCGCGGCGAGCGCCTCCATCGCCGCCAGCCCGAACCCCTCCTTCACCGAGACGAAGCCCAGCGCGGAGGCGCCGGCGACGAGCGGAGCGAGCCTCTCCTCCGGAACGGTGCCGAGGATCACCGGAGCGATCCCGAGCTCGGCCGCCCTCCGGTCGAAGGCGGCCCGGTACTCGCGGTAGTCGAACAGGGTCTCGCCGCCGCCGAACACCAGCGCGACGTCGTGGCCGCGCTCGCGCAGCAGAGCCCACGCCTCGAGCAGCTCGATGCTGCCCTTCCGCGGCTCGATGCCGCCGAGGGCGAGGAGGTACGGGCCGAGCTCGGCCCGCCACCCCCCGGTCAGCGGATCGTCGACGGCGGCCGCGAACCGCGCCGCGTCGACACCGTTCGGGATCACGTCGGGCAGCAGCCCCCAGCCGGCGCGCACCTCCTCGGCGACCGCAGCGGACACGCACAGCCGGGTCAGGGGGAGCCGGACGGCGCGGTCGTGGCAGGCGCGCAGCTCCGGGGTGGTGAAGTCGTCCAGGTGGTGGATCGTGCGGATCGGCGCGAGTCCGGCGGCGAGCGCCGCGTTGGCCGAGATGCAGTCCTGCGCGTGGACGACCGGGGCGTCCTCGCCCCGCAGGGCCTCGGCCATCGCGGCGATGGACCGGACGATGCGGGCGCCGACCGGCTCGCCCTCGCGGTGCGGAAAGGGCACCACCCGCACGGTCACGCACGGATCGACGGGGCGGAAGAAGGAGTCGTCGCCGCCCCGGGCGAGCGTGCGCACCGTGACGTCGTGTCCGGCGCGCGCGAGCGCCTCGGCGAGGGCGAGGGTGTGCACCACCCCGCCGCGCGGCCGGGTGGAGTAGGTCAGCAGGCAGATCCGCATCTCAGCTCCGGTAGGCGTGCTCCGCGCGGTCGCGGAGGTGGTGCATCGTGCGGCGGGCGCGGGCGACGGAGCCGGCGACGTCAGCGGAGGCGAGCGCGAGCCCGCCCTTCGCCCAGGTCTTCGCGATGATCTCTCCCGCCGGATCCACGACCTTCGCCTGCCCGAGGAACCGCAGGCCGCCGAGCACGCCGGTCTGGTTCGAGGAGACGAGGTAGACCTGGTTCTCGGCGGCGCGGGCGCAGTCGTAGAGATCGAACAGGTGGGCCTGGCGGTCGTTGCGGATCCGATCGGAGCGGTCGGTCACGCTCGCGGGCCACGCGCTGAGGCAGGCCAGCACCTCCGCGCCGTCGAGGGCCAGCGAGCGCGAGGACTCCGGGAAGGTCTTGTCGAAGTCGATCAGCATCCCCATCCTCCCGATCGGCGAGTCGAAGGCGGCGAAGCCGCGACCCGGCAGGTACGCCTCGGACTCGCCCAGCGGCAGGTGGACCTTGCGGTGCGTGCCGATCAAGCGCCCGCCGTGCACGCAGACCGCGGTGTCGTAGCGGACCTCGCGACCGCCCTCGAGCGCGCGCTCCGCGATCCCGAAGCACACGGTGAGATCGCCCGCCAGCTCGGCCACGCGGGCGACCTCCGGCCCATCGAGCTCGAGGCTCGGCGGCAGGTCCGGCCCGGGGTGCTGGAGGTCGAGCAGGTAGCCGCCGAGGGTCGCGTCCGGGAGCACGAGCAGGTCGACCGAGCGCTCGCGGGCGTGAGCGATGATGCCGGCGAGCTTGGCGAGGGTGCGGTCGATGTCGCGACCGAAGTGCGCTGCGACCGCACCCATCACCGTCTCCGTCATGCGAGGAGGCTATCCGGCGAGATCCGGCTCGCGCTCCCGAGCGAAGCGCCCCGCCTCGCGCACTCGCCGGACCTCCTCCGCCAGGTGCCCCGCATCGCGGGCGATCGCCTCGAAGCGGCCGGACCCCCAGGTGTGCAGCCACGGCAGCCCGAGGAACGACAGGCCCGGCACGCTCGTCACTCCGCGCTGGTGGGTGGGATGGCCGGCGCCGTCGAACACGCCGATCTCGACCCAGCGATAGTCGGAGCGGAACCCGACCGCCCAGACGACGCTGCCGATGCGCGCGAGGTCGAGCCCGGTCGCCTCGGACTCCGGCCGCCAGACCGGACGGCAGCGGTCCTCCTCGGGAGCGTCGATGCCGTGCGCCGCGATGTAGCGGTCGATGTCGTCCTTGATCGACTCCGCGACCGAGTCCGCGTAGTCGAGCGACGCCTCCGCCGTGGGGGCGAAGCGCAGCCGGGACCCCTCCACCCCGGCCAGTCGGCCGTAGAGGTGCATCCCGTCGCGGGCGAAGGCGCGCAGGTCGATGTCCCGCCCGCCCCCGCGCCCCGTCACGTAGTGGTTGGTCGACTCCCGCTTGGTGAGCCCGCCGACCTGCGCGTGGACGGGCACGTCGTACACGCCCATGTCCTGGAGCCAGGCGACGCAGTCGCGGCCCCGGTAGAAGCGCGCCACCCGCGGCGCGCTGCCGAGGGCGAGGTGGACCTCGCGCCCGGCGAGGAAGAGGTCCTCGGCGATCTGCGCGCCCGACTGCCCGGAGCCGACGACGAGCACGCCGCCGGGCGGGAGCGCCTCCGGCGAGCGGTAGTCGGCGGAGTGGAGCTGCAGCACGTCCGACGGCAGCCGCGCGGCGACGGCGGGGAGGACCGGGCGGTGGTAGCCGCCGGTCGCCACGACGACCTGGTCGGCCGTGATCGCGCCCGCGCTCGTGATCAGCTCGAACCCTCCCCCGGCGCGCTCGCGGAGCCGGCTCACCTCCACGCCCTCGACCACGGGGGCGTCGAAGCTCTGCGCGTAGCGGCGCACCCACGCGTGCACCTCGTCGCGCGTCATGAATCCGTCCGGGTCCGGCCCGTCGTAGGGGTACCCGGGGAGGCGGCACTGCCAGTTCGGCGTGACGAGGGTGAAGGCGTCCCAGCGGCGGTCGATCCAGTCGTGGCCGATGGTCGCGCGCTCGAGCACGACGTGCTCGATGCCGTCGTCGACCAGGTGCCGGCTGATCGAGAGCCCGGCCTGCCCGCCTCCGACCACCGCGACCTCGACGTGGCGCCCGGGCTCGATAGCGGCGCTCACGGCCGCACCCGCTGCCCGGCCGGAGCGGGCGGCTCCATCGCGAGCACCCTGACCGTGCCGCCCTCGAAGCGCTGCGCCGTGCGGAGGATGTCGGACTCCTGCTGCATCGCGGAGGTGCAGGCGAACCCGAACCGCTCCCGCACCCGGTCCGACGCGATGCGCAGCGCCTCACTCGAACGGGCGACGAAGTCCTCGAGCGAGTAGGCGGTCCCGGTCCCGAGGAACTCGTGCACGACCAGGCTCGGCGAGTAGCAGCGCTCCTCCGAGCCGTCCGGCCAGCGGACGTGGAAGGTCATCTCAGGCATGGACGAGTCCTCCGTTCCAGACCCGGTCGATGTCGTAGGCGCCGGGCCGCCGGTCGCGCAGGTGGAACATCCCGTCGCGCATCGCCTCGAAGGCGCCGCGCACGTCGATGTCGGCGACGGCCATGCCTGCTCCGAGCAGCGTCGTCGCGAGCACGTTGCCGCCGGGATCGACGACCTTCGCGTTCCCGACGTAGCGGAGCGAGCCGAAGGTCCCCGACTGGTTCGAGGCGAGCCAGAACACCTGGTTGTCGAGGGCGCGGGCGATGTCGAACTGATTGAACCGGTACGTCCAGCGGTCCTCCTGCAGGTTCTCGGCCGTCGCCGTCCGAGCGGCCGGCCACGCCGAGAGCGAGGCGATGATCTCGGCGCCGTCCAGCGCCATCGACCGCGCCGCCTCGGGGAACGCCTTGTCATAGCAGATCTGCAGGCCCACCCGGCCGACCGGCGTCTCGAAGGTGCCGTAGCCCGGGCCCGGCGAGTACGAGAGGTGCTCGCCCAGCGGCTGGTGCACCTTCCGGTAGCTGCCGTAGACCTGCCCGCCGTCCAGGAGCGCGGCCGCGTTGTAGCGGGTCTCGCCGTCGTCGTCGAGCTCGCAGAAGCCGATCGCCACCACCAGGTCGCCGACGATCTCCTGCACCCGCCGCAGCTCCGGCCCGTCCAGGCGCACCGCCGGCGGGAGGGAGCGGCGGGTGGTGGCGACCGTGTCGCCGTGGTTGCCGAGCGAGGAGAGGTAGCCGCCGATCGCGGCCTCGGGGAGCACCAGGAAGCGCACTCCCCTCTCGCGGGCCTCCTCGGCCAGGGAGGCGATGAGCGCGTAGTTCTGATCCAGGTCGCGGGTGAAGTTCGCCGCGACCGATCCGACGAGAGTCATCGCGATCGCCTACAGGTTGTAGGTGGAGTTGATGATCGCGCCCTTGCGGGCGTAGTGGATGAGCGCGTCCTGCACGTCGAGCGGGTGGCAGGGGATGCAGCCCTCGATCAGGTCCTCCTCGCGGAGGCCGTGGAGCGCCATGCCGAACCGGCAGACGAAGACGCGGTTCCCCTCCTGGATGAAGGTCTCGATGGCGTTGTTGAGGTTCTGCTCGCCGGGGAATCCGGAGTCGCCGACCGTCGGGAAGCCGCGGGTGGCCATCGCGTTGATGGTGCCGGGCCCGTAGAAGTAGAGCGCGGACTCGTAGCCCTTCCGCGCCGCGCGGGTGGCCTGGAGCACTGCGACGAAGCTGACCGAGGACTCGTGGGCGATGCCGTGCACGAGGGTCAGGTACGACTCCCCGGGCTCGGCCTGGTAGTCGGGGAAGACCTTGGTGGAGCCGTAGAGGTTGCTGCCCTTCGGGAGCGCCGGGTGGGCGATCTCGGAGCGCGACATCTCGATGTTGGCGCTGACCTGGTCTTCGATCTCCTGGGAGACGGACATGGTTCCTCCTGGTGTCGGTCCGCCGAAGCGGCGTGCGAGTGCATGGCTCCGGCGGGATGCGCTGAGACGACGCGGGACGACGTCCGCCGGGGTGGAGCAGTGGTGCGGAGTGGAACGCGTCCAGTCAACGGCCGGGATGTTTCGGAGTGGTTTCCACCGGAAGAAGCTCCCGTGACGGCGGATCCGTAACGAGACCGCGTTCCTCCCGTCACGAGGGCGAAACACGAGGCGCCTTGACTGGGGGGTGAGACGACCGCACCGACATCCCGGCCGCCGCTGTGCGCGGCCCGTCCGGCCCGCTCCGCGGTGCCACGAAGGAGTCCTCGTGACCGATCTCCGCAGTCCCTCCCCCGCGTCCTCGCCGCCGGCAACCAGTGCGGCGCACCCGGCCGCCGGCCCGCACCCGGTCGGCGGGGCGCACTCCCCGGGCGGGGCGCACTCGACCGGGATCCGCCGCACCGGCCCCTCCGCCCTCCGCACTCGCGTCGACATCGCCCTGCAGGGCATCCGCGTCGAGGCACCGGTGCACCGCGAGGCCGGCGCCGGCCCGAGCGACGACGGGCACGTGATGCTCGGCGGCCTGGGCGCCGCGATCCCGGTGAACCCCGACAGCCCCTACGTGGTGAGCGGGAACCGCCTCCTGCTCGAGGGCGCCGACATCGGCCTGGACGTGACTCCCGTCCGCCGCCCGCGCTTCTACGATCTCGACACCGCCGACGGCGTCTCCTACGAGAAGATCGCCCGGCTGCACGGCCGTGACATCCTCGCGACCACCGTCGTCCAGACCTGCATGCGCTACGACGAGGCGGAGCGCTGCCGCTTCTGCGCGATCGAGGCCTCGCTCGAAGCCGGTGCGACCATCGCGGTCAAGACCCCGGCCCAGCTCGCCGAGGTCGCGGAGGCGGCGGTCCGCCTCGACGGCGTGCGCCAGATGGTGATGACCACCGGCACCTCCAAGGGCCGCGACCGCGGAGCGGCCCACCTCGCGCGCTGCGTCCGCGCGGTGCTCGCGGCGGTCCCCGGGCTGCCGATCCAGGTGCAGTGCGAGCCGCCCTCCGACGTCTCGGCGCTGCAGGCGCTGAAGGACGCGGGCGCCGTCTCGATCGGCATCCACGTGGAGTCGATGGACGACGCGGTGCGGCAGCGCTGGACCCCGGGCAAGGCGCGGGTCAGCCTGGACGAGTACCGCTGGGCGTGGCGCGAGGCAGTGCGGATCTTCGGCCGCAACCAGGTCTCGACCTACCTCCTGGTGGGCCTCGGCGAGGACCCGGACGAGCTGGTCACGAGCGCCCGCGAGCTGATCGGGATGGGGGTCTACCCCTTCGTGGTGCCCTTCCGTCCGCTGCGCGGGACCCTGGCGACCGAGGTCGACCACGTGCTCCCGCCGGCCGGGTCACTGCTGGAGCGGGTCAGCGCCGAGGTCGCCGCGCTCCTGATCGAGGCCGGGATGCTGAGCAGCGGCCAGAGTGCGGGCTGCGCGGCGTGCGGGGCCTGCGGCGTCCTGAAGACGGCCGGCGCCTGATGGTGGAGCTCTCGATCCTCGAGGGTGTTCGGGTCGCGCCTGCGTTCACGGTGGTGCGGGCGGAGGAGCGCGAGCTCGCCGCGCACCGGGCCCTGCGGCGCGAGGTCTTCGTCGCCGAGCAGGGGCTGTTCGCGGGCGACGACCACGACGACGCCGACGACGATCCGCGCTCGGTGGTGCTCGTCGCGGTGGCTCCGGACGGCGCGGTGCTCGGCGGGGTCCGGATCGCGCCTGTCGGCGGCGGACGCGATCTGGGCTGGTGGACCGGCAGCCGCCTGGTGGTGGCGCGCGAGGCGCGGGGCGGCTCCGGGATCGGTGCCGCCCTCGTGCGCGCGGCCTGCGCGGAGGCGGAGGCGCGCGGAGTGCTCCGCTTCGAGGCCTCGGTGCAGCTGCGCAACGAGGTGCTGTTCCGGCGGCTCGGCTGGCGGAGGATCGGCACGAGCACCGTCGCCCGAGTCGAGCACGCCCGGATGCGCTGGCCGGTCGACCGGCTCGACCGGGCGGCCACCGCGGCCAAGGCGGCCCTCGGCGCCCTTCTGGCTCCGCTGGCGGCCGAGGGGGGCCTCGGTGGGGCCGGCTTCGTCGGCGACGACGGAGCACCGGTCCCGGGCAGCGACCTGATCGCCGTCTGCGACGCGATCGTCCCGTCCATGGTGGAGCGCCACCCGGAGTGGGCGGGGTGGTGCTCGGTGCTGGTCAACGTCAACGACCTCACCGCGATGGGCGCGACCGGCATCGGGCTGATGGACGCGATCGGCGCTCGCGACGCGGCCGCCGCCGCGCGCATCGTGAGCGGTCTGCGGGCCGCCTCCGCAGCCTGGGGCGTCCCCGTGCTCGGCGGGCACACCCAGCTCGGAGTGCCGGCGGCCCTGAGCGTCACCGGTCTCGGCCGTACCGCGGCGCCGGTGCCGGGCGCCGCCGCTCCGGGCGACGAGCTCTCGCTGACGGCCGACCTCGGCGGCGGCTGGCGGCCCGGCTTCGCGGGCGCCCAGTGGGACTCGACGTCGTCCCGGCGCGCGGAGGAGCTCCGGGCGATGGCCGCCTCCGTCGGACTCGCGCGGCCGAGGGCGGCGAAGGACGTGAGCATGGCCGGGCTGGTGGGGACGGTCGGCATGCTCGCCGAGGCCAGCGGAGGAGGAGCGGTGATCGACCTCGCGGCGGTCCCCGTCCCCGAGGCGGCCGGCACCGCCGACTGGCTCGGCTGCTTCCCCGGCTTCGCGATGATCACCGCCGACCGGCGGGGGGAGTCGAGGATGGGCACACCCTGGACCGCGACGGCCGCGGTGGGGAGCGTCGTCACGGAGCCGGGCGTGCGGCTGCGCTGGCCGGACGGCGAGGAGACGACGGCGATCGCCGGTGCGGTGACGGGGCTCGGCGCAGCGGGCTGACGGGCCGGGCCGGAGGCGCATCGTCCTCGGCGCGGCCGTGAGACGCAACCCCCGCGCAGACCCTCGCCGAGCGGCGGAGAATGGCGACGGCCCGTTGCTCGACGGGCGCTCATCGACGGAAGGAACGACCCCATGGTGGATCTCGGAGGACTCGCGGACAAGGCGAAGAACGCCGTGAACAGCGACAAGGGCGAGGAGCTGACCGACAAGGGACTCGACAAGGCGGGCGACGCCGCCGACTCCGCGACCGGCGGGAAGTTCGCCGGCCAGGTCGACAAGGCCCAGGAGGCCGGCGACCAGCACGTCGGCAACGACTGACCGCCGGGCGGCCCTTCCGCGCTGTCGCGGAGGGCCGCCCGTCCGTCAGTCCCGGTCGCCGAGCCCGCGCAGCAGCGCCCGCACCACGGCGACGGAGCGATCGGCCGCGTCGTCGACGTGCGCCTCGAACTCGCCGGGGGCGCAGAGGTCCGAGATCCCGCGGACCGAGACGAACGGCAGCCCGTGCACGTGCGCCGTCTGCGCGAGGGCGACGGACTCCATGTCGGTGGCGAGCGCGCCGGGGAAGTCGTTCCGCACGCGGTCCACGCGGGCGCTCGAGACGAAGACGTCGCTCGAGACGATCAGGCCGCGGCGCACCGGCGGCCCCTCCAGCAGCTCGAGCTCCGCGGCGAGCGCCGCGTCGTCCCCGGAGTAGCGGGCGGGCATCCCCGGGACCTGCCCGAGCGCGTAGCCGAACGCCCGCGCATCGGCGTCGGTCTGCACGTACTCGGCGCCGATCACGACCTCGCCCACGCGGACGTCGGCGCCCAGGCCGCCGGCGGTCCCCGCGCTCACCACGAGCGGCCGCTCGCCGGCCGCCCGAAGGATCGCTGCGGTGAGACCGCCGGCCGCGTTGACGAGGCCGATACCGGTGCGGACGAGCAGCACCGCGCGGGAGTCGAGCTCGAGCTCCCACTGCAGCGCGTTGCCGACGGCGCGCGGCTCGGAGGCGCTGGTCGCGGCGGCGAGGAACGGCGCGGCCTCCTCGTCCATCGCGACCAGGACGATCGCCGTGCTCACGCGGTGACCGTCTCCCACTCCGAGCGGTGCGCGAGGAACGTGCGCGCCGCCTCCTGCGCCCCCTCGAGGGAGTGGTTGGCGCCCCAGCCGCACTGGGTCTCGTTGGCGGCGGGGACCTCGTCGGCCTCGGTGATGTCCTGGAGCGTCGCCTCGACCAGTCCGAGCACCTCGGAGAGCTCGGGCTCGCCCGAGAGGAGCAGGTAGAAGCCGGTCTGGCAGCCCATCGGCGAGAAGTCGATCACGCGGTCGGAGTGGTTGCGCGACTTCTCGGCGAACAGGTGCTCGAGCGAGTGCACGGTGGACATCTCGAGGTGCCCGCGGTTGGGCTGGGTGAAGCGCACGTCGTACTTGACGAGGTGGTCGCCTCCGGGCAGCGTCTTCGCGTCGGCCAGGCGCACGTACGGCGCGGCGACGGTGCGGTGGTCGAGGTTGAACGACTCGACGTTCATGCGCGGCTGATCCACGGTGGTCTCCTTCGCTGGGGGTCCCTCCATTGTCCTCCGCTCCGCGGAGCAGAGGCGGACCCCGGCGGATCCCGCTGCTTCTCCTCCGGGGCTGCGCCCGGATGCGAGGACGGAACGGAGATCCCCGATCGACCGGGCGGAGGGTGGCCGGAGCGGGGCGGCCGTACGCGGGCGGGTAGCCGAGGGCCATCGCGCCGTCGTTCGCCGTCGTCTTCCCGGTCGTCGTTCCTCCTCCTCGGCGTGCGGGGCGGCGTCCTCGGTCCACTCGACCACGGACTGGTCGGGCACGGAGAGCCAGCGTGCCGTCGCGCCCGACGCGGCGGGGACCCGGGCCCCTGAGCGGTGGAGAACGGGCCGCTCCGATCCCTGGGGAGGAGCCTCGGCCGCTCCTCAGAACAGGTCCGAGAAGCCCATCGCGACGAGGTTCGCGTGCGAGGTCCGCAGGCAGTCGAGCGCGCTCCGCCCGTAGCGCTCGTCCTGCTCGACGAGGAGATGGTCGACGCCGAGCGCGAGGCTCGTCCCGATGATCCCCGGGAAGTCGAGGTTTCCCTCCCCCACCTCGGCGAACTGCACGTTCGAGGTGAAGGCGTGCACGGACCACCCGCCGGACATGTCGGCGGGCGGCCCGACCCGGTAGTCCTTCAGGTGCACCAGGGCGACGCGCTCCCCGTACCGGCGCAGCGTCGTCACGGGATCGAGCCCGCCCCGCTGCACCCAGTGCACGTCGAGCTCGAGCCCCAGCAGCGGAGCCCGGTCGGCGACGACGTCGAGCAGGAGGCGGCCGCCGTGCCGCGCGAACTCGTGGTGGTGGTTGTGGAGCAGCAGCCGCAGCCCGTCGTCGCGGAGCCTCGCCGCGGCGGCCTGGCAGCGGTCGGCGAAGTCGAGCAGAGCGGCCGGCGAGGCCGCCGCGGAGGCGGGCAGCATGCCGATCCGGACCGTGCGCGTGCCGAGCGCGCGGGCGTCGGCGACGATCCCGGCGAGCCCGCCCTCGAGCGCGGCGCCCGGGGAGTCCCCCGGTGCCAGGCCCGCCGAGATCGCCGCGATCTCGACGCCGAGCTCGTCCCGCGCCCGCTGCAGCTCGGCCATGGTGGCCGCCGTCAGCGGGATCTGCGAGATCTCCACCGACCGGTAGCCGATCGCTCGGACCTCCCGGAGCGTCGCGAAGGCGCCCGCCGAGGCGAACGCGTCCTTCAGCATCATCGCCTGCACGCCGATCCTGGTCACGGCAGTCCTCCCGGTCGCGGTGGGGGCCGGCGTCTCCGCGGCCCGGAACGCCCCCGACGGTAGAGGCGCGCCTCCGATCTTGTCAATCGGTTGCCAATACGCGTATGGTCGTGGCACGGCGGCGCTCCTGCCCGCCGGTTCCCGACGACGAGAACGAGGCACGCACCGTGACCACCGCACCCGTGACGACCGCACCCGCGACGACCGCACCCGAGAACCCCGCGCCCTGGACCCTCTCCGGCTTCGGCGACGAGATCGACCCCGACCCGGTCGTCCAGGTCGCCGTCCTCCGAGCGCTCGGCGCGCACAGCATCGAGGTGCGAAGCGCCTGGGGCCGGAACGTCGTCGACCTCGACGACGAGCGCCTCGCCCGCCTCGCCGCCGTGCTCGAGCGCGGCGGCCAGTCCGTCTCGGCCGTCGCCTCGCCCATCGGCAAGGTCGACGTCGCCCTCGATCCCGAGCTCGAGGTCGCGCGCCTCGACCGCGTGATCCGCGCCGCGCACGCCCTCGGCACGCCGAGCATCCGCGTCTTCTCGTTCTACCGGGGCGAGGGAGTGCCGGTCGAGAGCATCCGCGACGACGTCCTGCTGCGCTTGCGCATGCTCGCCGACCGCGCCGAGCGCGAGGGCGTGGTGCTGCTGCACGAGAACGAGAAGGACATCTACGGCGACGTCCCCGAGCGGATCCTCGACCTGGTCGAGTCCGTCGGCTCGCCCGCCCTGCGCCTCGCCTGGGACAACGCGAACTTCGTGCAGTGCGGGGTGCGGCCCTTCGACGACGGCTGGACGGCGCTGCGGCCCTACGTCGACTACCTGCAGGTGAAGGACGCGGTGGCCGCGACCGGCACCGTGGTGCCCGCCGGCGAGGGCGACGGCCAGCTGCGCGAGACGCTCACCGCCCTGCGCGACGACGGCTGGACGGGCGTCGCCTCGCTGGAGCCGCACCTCGCGATCACGGACGCCCTCGGCGGATTCTCCGGCCCCGAGTCGTTCGGAGTGGCCGCTCGGGCCTTCCGGGGGCTCGCCTCCTCGCTCGGGATCGACCTGCGATGACCGTCCGCGCGGCGGTGATCGGCTGCGGCGACATCTCCTCCGTCCACCTCGCGGCGATCGGCACAGCGCCCGGCGCGGAGCTGGTGGCGGTCTGCGACACCGACCCGGGCCGGCTCGCCGCGGCCGCCGAGAGGCACGCGGTGCCGGGCTTCCCCGAGGCGGTCCGGATGCTCGACTCCGTCCGCCCCGACGTCGTGCACGTCTGCACTCCGCACAGCACGCACGCCGCGCTGGCGGTCGCGGCCCTGGACCGCGGCGTCGCGGTGCTCCTCGAGAAGCCGCTCGCCTCCTCCGTCGCCGAGGGCGAGCAGGTGATCGCCGCGGCCGAGCGGGGCGGGGCGCGCATCGGCGTCTGCTTCCAGAACCGCTACAACCCGCCCGTGCAGCGCCTCCGCGAGCTGCTGGCGTCCGGCTCCCTGGGCGCCGTGACAGGTGCGGCCGCGACCGTGCTCTGGCACCGCACTCCCGGCTACTACCTCGACCGTCCCTGGCGCGGGATGCGGGCCGAGGGCGGCGGCGGGATGCTGATGAACCAGGCGATCCACACCGTCGACCTCCTGCAGTGGCTCCTCGGCGAGGTGGTCGCGGTGAGCGGCTCCGCCTCCACGCGCCTGCTGCCGATCGAGGTCGAGGACACCGCCGACCTGGTGCTCACCCACGCCTCCGGCGCGCGCAGCGTCCTCTACGCGACCGTGGCGAACGCGTGGGACGAGCCGGTCGAGCTCCGCCTGCGCACCGAGCGCGCCATCGTCTCGCTGCGCGGTGCCCTCACCGTGCGGCGCGACGACGGATCCGTCGAGGTCGTCCCGGACACGGAGCGCCGATCCGGCGGGCGCTCGTACTGGGGCGCCTCGCACGAGCTGCTCGTGCACGACTTCTACGCCCGCCTCGGCGAGGACGAGCCCTTCTGGATCTCGCCCCGCGAGGCGGCGAGGTCGCTCGCGATCGTCCAGGCCGCCTACGCCCCGAGCGCGCCCGCGCGGATCCCCCACTCCACCCCGAACGAAGGACTCCTCCCATGACCACCGTCCGCCTCGGCATCATCGGATTCGGCGCCCAGGGCTCCTCCTACGCCCGCTTCCTCGCCGACGGCAGAGTGCGCGACCTCGTCGTCACCGCCGTCGCCGACGTCGACCCCGCCCGGGAGGCGGCGGCCGCCGCGCTCGCGCCCGGAGCGTCCTTCCACGCCGACCACCGCTCCCTCCTCGCGAGCGGGGAGGTCGACGCCGTCGTCGTCTGCACTCCGCACTACCTCCACCCCGGGATCGGCATCGACGCTCTCGAGCACGGGCTGCACGTGCTGGTCGACAAGCCGGCGGGCGTCTACGCCGCGCAGGTGGCGGAGCTGAACGAGGCCGCCGCCGCCCATCCCGGGCAGCGCTTCGCGATCATGTTCAACCAGCGGGCTAACCCGCTCTACCGCCGGCTCAAGGAGGTCGTCGACGAGGGCGGGATCGGCCGGATCCTGCGCTCGAACTGGATCATCACGACCTGGTGGCGGCCGCAGGCCTACTTCGACCAGAGCGCGTGGCGCGCGACCTGGGGAGGCGAGGGCGGAGGCGTCCTGGTCAACCAGGCGCCCCACCAGCTCGACCTGTGGCAGTGGCTGTGCGGAGTGCCGGAGTCGGTGGTCGCGAAGGCCGGCTACGGGCGGTGCCGCGACATCGCGGTGGAGGACGAGGTGACGGTGCTCGCCGACTTCGGCGGGGGCACGACCGGTGTGCTGGTCACCACGACGCACGACCCGATCGGCACCGACCGCCTCGAGATCATCGGCGACCGCGGCCGGATCGTCGTCGACGACTCCCGGGTCGCGACGATCACCCGGCTGAACGCCCCCGAGCGCGAGGTCAGCGCCGCCCTCAGCGCCGAGGACGTGGGCCTCCTGCTCGGCGGTCGCTACGACACCGCGGACCTCTCCACGACGGAGCGGATCGAGTCGGCGTCGGTCTGGGGCGAGCAGCACACGGCCGTCCTGCAGGACTTCGCGGACAGCATCCTGCACGGCACGCCGCTGCTCGCACCCGGGGCGGAGGGGATCCTCGGGGTCCGGCTCGCCAACGCCATCCACTACTCGAGCTGGACGGGACGCGAGGTACCGCTCGACCTCGACGAGGGCGTGTTCCTGGCGGCGCTCAACGAGCGCATCCGCGAGGAGGGGGCGTTCCCGGAGCGGAGCTGACGGGGCGGAGCCGCGCGGACCCGCGCTGGACGGGGCCGGAGCGGTGGGCGGCCGGCCGGCGACGGCGGCCTCCCGGAGCGCGGGCTCCCCGATCCGGCCCGACCCGGACGCGAGCGACGGGCCGGGCGGGCTTCTCGGCCCTGTGGCAGCATGGGCGGCGGACGGCGCCCCGTCCGCCGCCGTGCCCCTCGAGAGAAGACCGCGATCGTGCCCAGCGAAGACGTGCCCACCGGCCCCTCCGCCGCGAGACGCCGCGGCCGCTCCGCGACGACGATCTACGACGTCGCCCGACTCGCCGGCGTCGCCCCCTCCACCGTCTCGCGCGGGCTGAGCACGCCCGGACGGCTGAACGCCGCGACCGAGCAGCGGATCCGCGCCGCCGCCAAGGAGCTGGGCTACCGGCTCAACCCGATGGCGCGCGCGCTGCCGACGGGCCGCACCTCGACCCTCGGGCTGCTGGTGGCCGACATCACCAACCCGGCCTTCTTCCCCGCCGTGCGCGGAGCGGAGCGGGCGGCGTCGCTCCGCGGCTTCACGATGATCCTCGCCGAGTCGCAGGAGTCCGGGGAGCGCGAGGCCGAGGCGGCCGACCGCATCGCCGCCTCCACCGACGGGCTCGTCCTCGTCAGCACCCGCCTCAGCGACGAGGAGATCATCGCGCTGGCCGGGCGCATCCCGGTCGTCGTCCTCAACCGCGTGGTCCCCGGCGTCGCGGGGATCGTGCCCGATCTCGCCCCCGGGATCGACGCCGCGCTCGACCACCTCGCGGCCCTCGGCCACCGCTCCCTCGCCTTCATCGCCGGTCCGCCCGACTCGTGGATGAGCGCCGCGCGATGGGAGCTCCTCCTCGACCGCGCTCCGCAGCGGGGCATGACGGTCGTCGAGATCGGGCCGGGCGTCTCGACCCTCGAGGGCGGGAGGAGCGCGCTCGCGAGGGTGACCGCCTCCGGCGTCGGCGCGGTGATCGCCTACAACGACCTGGTCGCCATCGGACTGATGCGCGCGGCTCAGGAGTCGGGCGTCGCGATCCCGGAGCAGCTCAGCATCATCGGCTTCGACGACATCTTCGGGAGCGACTTCACCTCGCCGCCGCTGTCGACCATCAGCGCACCGCTGGGCCGGATGGGCGAGCGGGCGGTCCGCCGGGTGCTCGGCGACGAGGAGCCTCCGGAGCGGGCCGACGACCTGCCGACGGAGTTCGTCCCGCGCGCCTCGACGGGACCCCGCCGCGACTCCTGACCCCGGTCCGCGCCCGGCGCGCCATCCGGTGCGACACCTCTGGCAATCGGTTGACACTCCTCGGCACCCATACTTGGATGGCCCTGTGCCGACGAAGCTGCTGAACGATCCCGACCGACTCCTGCCGATCGACCCGACGACCCGGGCGATCGCCCGCGATCTCCACGCGAGCGTCGCCGACCTGCCGATCCTCTCCCCGCACGGGCACGTGGATCCGCGCCTCCTGCTCGAGGACCGCCCGTTCGCCGACGCGGCCGAGCTCTTCCTCCGGCACGACCACTACGTCACCCGTCTGCTCCACTCCGCCGGGATCGACCTCGGCGATCTCGGCATCCCGGGAGGCGAGCGCCTCGCCGGCCCGGAGGAGGTGTGGCGCACGTTCTGCGCGCACTGGCGGATCTTCGCGGGAACCGCCTCGGGCTACTGGCTCCAGTCGATCCTCGCCGAGCAGTTCGGCATCACCGAGCAGCCCGACGCCTCCACCGCCGACGCCCTCTTCGCGGCGATCGGGGCCCGGCTGTCGTCCGCCGCCTTCCGCCCGCGGGCGCTCTTCGAGCGGTTCGGGATCGAGGTGCTGGCGACGACCGACGATCCGCTGGACGACCTGGCCGTCCATCGGGCTCTGGCGGAGGATCCGGCGTTCCCGGGCCGCGTGCTGCCGACCTTCCGCCCCGACGCCTACCTCGATCCCTCCACCCCCGGCTGGCCCGAGCGCGTCGCCGCCCTGGCCGCCGCCACCGGAACGAAGGAGTCCAGCTTCCCCGGATTCCTCGAGGCCCTCCGCGCCCGGCGCCGGTACTTCCTCGACCACGGCGCCGTCTCCGCCGACCACGGAGTGCTGGAGCCGCTGACCGTCGACCTCGACCCCGCCGAGGCGCAGTCCCTCTTCGCCCGCGCCCGCGCCGGCACGATCGACGCCGAGGGCAGCCGCGTCCTCGCCGCGCACCTGCTGCTGCAGTCCGCCCGCATGAGCGTCGACGACGGCCTGGTGATGACCGTCCACGCCGGCGTGCTGCGCAACCACGATCGGCCGACCTTCGAGCGCTTCGGTCCCGACACCGGCCACGACATCCCCGTCGCGACCCGGTTCGCCGAGCCCCTCCGCCCGCTGCTGCAGGAGCTCGGCAACGCACCGGGCTTCCACCTCGTCCTCTTCGGGATCGACGAGAGCACCCACTCGCGCGAGCTCGCTCCCCTCGCCGGCTACTACCCGTCGGTGTTCCTCGGAGCGCCGTGGTGGTTCCTCGACGCGCCCGACGCGGTGCTGCGCTTCCGCGCCGCCGTGACGGAGACCGCCGGCTTCTCGCGGAGCTCCGGCTTCATCGACGACACCCGCGCGTTCCTCTCCATCCCGGCCCGTCACGACATGGCGCGGAGGCTGGACGCCGCGTTCCTCGCGCGCCTGGTCGCCGAGGGGCGCATCGACTCCGAGACGGCGAGCGCCGTCATCCTGGACCTCGTCGACGCCCAGCCGCGGAAGGTCTTCAAGCTGTGAGCGGGCACGGCGGAGGAGGCTCACTCGATCGCGCATCCACGGGCCTGCCGGCGGCTCCCGTCCGCATCGTCCACCTCGGCCTCGGCGCCTTCCACCGAGCGCATCAGGCCTGGTACACGCACGCCGTCGACGACGAGCACGAGTGGGGAATCGCCGCATTCACCGGCCGGAGCCCCCGCGCGGCCGAGGAGCTCACCGCGCAGGACGGCCTGTTCACGCTGATCGAGCGCGGACCGGAGGGCGACTCGGCGACGGTCGTGGGCAGCATCGTCGAGGCGGTCGACGGCGCGGACGTCGCGCGTCTCGTCGAGCTCGTCGCGGCTCCGGCGACGGCGATCGTCACGCTGACGATCACGGAGGCCGGGTACCGTCTCGCCGCGGACGGCGGCCTCGACCTGGACGACCCCGCCGTCCGGAGCGACCTCGCCGCCTTCCGATCGGGAGGAGCGCCGACGACCGCGCTCGGCCGCCTCCTCCTCGGCCTCACCGCCCGGCGCGACGCCGGCTCCGGCCCGCTCGCCGTCGTCCCCTGCGACAACCTCTCCGGCAACGGCCCTCTCGTGCGCCGTGGGCTGCTCCTGCTCGCAGAGCGGCTCGACCCGTCGCTCGCCGACTGGATCGACCGCACCGTCTCGTTCGTGTCGACCTCCGTCGACCGGATCACTCCGGCCGCCACGGCGGCGGACCGGGAGGCGGCGGCCGAGCTCACCGGCATCAGCGACGCCGCGTCCGTCGTGACCGAGCCGTTCCGCGACTGGGTCCTCTGCGGCGGCTTCCCCGCCGGCCGGCCCGCCTGGGAGCGCGCCGGAGCCCGCTTCGTGGACGACATCGAGCCCTTCGAGCGGCGCAAGCTGCGACTCCTCAACGGCGCGCACACGCTCCTCGCCGCCACCGGCCGCCGGCGGGGTCTCGCCACCGTCGCGGAGGCGATCGCCGACCCCGCCTGCCGGAGCGCCGTCGAGGCGTTCTGGGCGGAGGCGGCGGCCGGCCTGCCCGCCGGTCTCGACGCGGACGCCTACTGCGCCGCCCTCCTCGGGCGCTTCGGCAACCCCCGGATCGAGCACCGGCTCGAGCAGATCGGCGCCGACGCGACCGCCAAGCTCCGCATCCGGATCGCGCCCGTGCTCCTCGCCGAGCGCGCGGGCGGACACGACGGAGCCGCCTCCCTCCGTGCCGTCGCCGACTGGATCGCACTGCTGCTCCAGGGTGAGCGCCTGCCCGACGCGCAGCGCCACGCCCTCGACCGCGCCCTCGGCTCCGCCCGGCCCGTCGAGGCGCTGCTGCGGCTCGTCGACCCGCGCCTCGCCGACGACCCGGCCCTCGTCGCCGCGGTCGCCGCTCAGGCGGCCTAGACCTCCACCCAGCCTCTCCGCGCGGCGCCTTCCGGCGCCGTCGGCAACCGATCGCCACCCTCGCACCGTCTCGACGCGGCGCGGATCCCGACGGGTCCGCGCCCGGGTAAAGGAGCCCGCATGACCCCCCGCACCACCGCGCCCGGAGCGCCCGCCGCTGAGAAGCTCTCGAAGCTGAGCATCGTGGGCTACGGCGCCGGCGACACGGCGAACAACCTCGCCTTCACCACCGCCACGATGTTCCTGCTCGTCTACTACACCGACGTCGCCGGGATCTCCGCGGCCGCGGCGGGCACGCTGCTGCTCGTCGTGCGGATCTTCGACGCGTTCGCCGACGTCTTCGCCGGCCGGGTCGTGGACCGCACCTACAGCAGGCGCTTCGGCAAGTTCCGGCCCTTCCTGATGTTCGGGTCGGTCCCGCTCCTGCTGCTCTCGGCCGCGACCTTCTCCGTCCCGCAGATCGGCGAGAGCGGAACCCTGCTCTACGCCTACCTGAGCTACGCCGCGCTCGGCCTCGCCTACAGCCTCGTCAACATCCCCTACGGCTCGCTCGCCGGAGCGATGACGCAGGTCGGCACCGAGCGCGCGAAGCTCGCCAGCGCCCGCGCCATCGGCGGCGCGATCGTGGGGGCCGGGCTCGGCACCTTCATGGCCCCGCTGGTCGTCCCCGGCGCCGATCTGCAGTCGCTCTTCTCGATCGTCACGCTGAGCTTCGTCGTCGTCGGCTCCGCGCTCTACCTCTTCACGATCCTGACCGCGAAGGAGCGCGTCCAGCGCGACGTCGCGCACGTCACGTTCCGTCAGAGCATGACGACCCTCCGCTCCAACCGGCCGCTGCTCTTCCTCTGCCTCAGCTCGTTCCTGTTCCTCACCGGGACCCTCGCGCTCCAGACCGTGCAGCTCTACTACCTGCGCGACGTGCTCGGATCGGTCCAGCTCTACGCCGCGATGTCGCTGATCCAGCTCGCCCTGACCTTCGGCCTGGCCGCCCTCGTCCCGACGATCGTGCGGCGGTTCGGCAAGCGCAACGCCTACATGGCCGGAGTCGCGGTCCTGATCAGCGGCGGAACGGTCGTCTTCCTCGCCCCGGGCGACGCGGTGGCGGTCGGCTTCGGCGGACTGGTCCTCGCCTACGTCGGCATCCAGCTCGTCAACATGCTCGTCTGGGCGATCGAGGCCGACACCGTCGAGTACGGGGAGTGGAAGACCGGCATCCGCTCCGAGGGCACGATCTACGCCCTGTTCTCCTTCACCCGCAAGACCGGCCAGGCGGTCGGAGGCGCCCTCGCCGCGTACGCGCTGGCCTGGGGCGGCTACGTGGCCGGGGCCGCGGAGCAGAGCGAGCACGCCGAGTGGGGCATCCGCGCCGCCGCCGGCCTCATCCCGGCCGTCGCGGCCCTGCTCGCGGTGCTGATCATGGCGTTCTACCCGCTGACCGACCGCCGGCACGCGCAGATCGTCGCCGAGATCGCCGAGCGCCGCGAGAGCACGGGTCAGGCCGCGCCCGTGGCGCCCGGCCTCTCGACCGCCGCGTTCTCGATGGACCGCGCTCCCGGCCGGAACCCCTGACCCGATCCCCCACCACGAAAGGCATCCCATGAAGATCGACAAGGCCGAGGTCGTCGTCACCAGTCCCGACCGCAACTTCGTCACCCTCAAGCTCACGACCGACGACGGGCTGACCGGCCTCGGCGACGCGACCCTCAACGGCCGCGAGCTCGCCGTGGTCTCCTATCTCGCCGACCACGTCGTGCCGCTGCTCCTCGGCCGCGACGCCTCGCGCATCGAGGACACCTGGCAGTTCCTCTACCGGTCGTCCTACTGGCGCCGCGGGCCGGTCACGATGGCGGCGATCGCGGCGGTCGACACCGCCCTCTGGGACATCAAGGGCAAGGCCGCGGGCATGCCGCTCTACCAGCTGCTCGGAGGCGCGTCCCGCACCGGCCTGCTCGCCTACGGCCACGCGTCCGGGCGGACGGACGCGGAGCTGTTCGACAGCATCCGCGAGCACCAGGAGCAGGGGTACCGCGCGATCCGCGTGCAGACCGCGGTGCCGGGACTGACCTCGATCTACGGCATCGCCTCCAACGCCGTCCTCGAAGGCAACGCCGGCGTGCGCTACGACCACGAGCCGGCGCAGCGAGGCGGCCTGCCGACCGAGGAGGACTGGGACACCCGCGCCTACCTGCGCCACGTCCCCCGCGTCTTCGAGGCCGTCCGCAACGAGTTCGGGCCGGAGCTCCCCCTCCTCCACGACGGCCACCACCGGATGACACCGATCCAGGCCGCGGCCCTCGGCAAGTCCCTCGAGCCGTACGACCTCTTCTGGCTCGAGGACTGCACGCCCGCCGAGAACCAGGAGGCCCTCCGCCTCGTCCGGCAGCACACCACCACGCCCCTGGCGATCGGCGAGGTCTTCAACACCGTCTGGGACTACCAGCTCCTGATCCGCGAGCAGCTGATCGACTACATCCGCAGCGCGGTCACGCACACCGGAGGCGTCTCCCACCTCCGGAGGATCCTCGACCACGCCGCGCAGTACCAGATCAAGTCCGGGATGCACGGACCCACCGACGTCTCCCCGGTGGGCATGGCGGCCGCGATGCACCTGGGCCTGGCGATCCACAACTTCGGGATCCAGGAGTACATGAAGCACGGCGAGCGGACCGACAGCGTCTTCCAGCAGTCGTTCACCTGGAGCGAGGGACGGCTGCACCCGGGCGACGCCCCCGGGCTGGGCGTCGAGCTCGACGTCGACGCCGCCGGGAAGTACCCCTACGTGCGCGCGTACCTGCCCTCCAACCGACTCGCCGACGGCACCGTCCACGACTGGTGACCTGCCCCCCTCCGCCGAGGCGATCCCGGACCGTCGCGGGAGCCACGACCGGCGGGCTCCCTCGACGGTCCGGGGTTCCCCCCGCCGAGCACAGGCCGGTCAGGGCACGAAGCGGTAGCCCATGCCCGCCTCGGTCAGCAGGTGCCGCGGATGCGCGGGGTCGGGCTCGAGCTTCTTGCGCAGCTGCGCGAGGTAGAGGCGCAGGTAGCCGGTGTCGGTGACGTGCGCGGGGCCCCAGATCTCGGCCAGCAGCGAGCGGCGGGTGACCAGCTTGCCCGCGTTGCGGATGAGGATCTCGAGCACCTGCCACTCGGTCGGGGTGAGCCGCACGGAGACGCCGTCCCGCGTCGCGCTCTTGGCCACCAGGTCCACGGTCACCTCGCCGATCACGACCAGCGGCTCGCCGTCGGCCGGCTGCACCCGCCGCGAGAGGGCCCGGATGCGCGCGAGCACCTCGTCCATCGAGAACGGCTTGGTCACGTAGTCGTCCGCGCCGGCGTCGAGCGCGCCCACCTTGTCGGCCGCGCCCGTCCGCCCCGACACCACCAGGATCGGCGCGCTCGTCCAGCCGCGCAGTCCGTGGATGACCTCCACCCCGTCGAGCCGGGGCATGCCGAGGTCGATCATGTAGAGGTCCGGATGCTCGTCCACCGCGCGGTTGATCGCCTCGGTGCCGTCGCCGGCCGTCACCACGTCGTATCCGCGGGCGGTGAGCGTGATGCGCAGGGCGCGCAGGATCTGCGGGTCGTCGTCGGCGATCAGGATCTTCATGCGGCTCCTCCGGAGTCCTCGTGCGGAGCGGTGCCCGACCCGCCGTCGTGCGGGGCGGCCGGAGCGACGTGAACCGCAGGAGCAGCGGCAGCAGTCTCCGGCGCCAGCGGCAGCGTCACCACCATCGTCAGCCCGCCCCCCGGAGTGTCCTCCGTCTCGAGCGTGCCGCCCATCCCCTCCGTGAACCCCTTCGAGAGCGCGAGGCCGAGGCCCAGGCCCGTCAGGTTGTCGTCGTCGCCGAGTCGCTGGAACGGCACGAAGATCTCGGCGCGGCGCTCCTCGGGCACCCCGGGGCCGTGGTCGACGATCCGCAGCTGCGCGCTCCCGCCGAAGGCGCTGGCGGCCACGCGCACCCGGGTGCCGGACGGCGCGTAGCGGACGGCGTTCGCGAGCAGGTTGACCACGACGCGCTGCAGCAGAACCGCGTCGGCGAGCAGCGCCGGGCCCTCCGGATCGAGGTCGAGGTCGACCTCGCCGGGACCGAGCCCGAGCTCGTCGAGCGCGGGGAGCACCACGTCGGCGGCGTCGAGCGGGGCGAGCGCCACGGCGAGCGCCCCAGCCTCCAGCCGCGTCACGTCGAGCAGGTCGGTGACCAGCGCGGCGAGCACGGTGAGGCTCTCGTCGGCGGTGGCGAGCAGCTCCTCCCGGTCGCGCTCGCTCCAGACCACTTCGGGCGAGCGCAGACCGCTGACCGCCGCGGTGGCCGCGGCGAGGGGCCGGCGCAGGTCGTGGCTGACGGCCGACAGCAGGGCGCTGCGCACCCGGTCGGTCTCGGCCAGCGGAGCGAGGGAGCTGGCCGTCTCGCTGAGGGCCGCGTTCTCGAGCACCGAGTCCAGCTGGGCGGCGACGACCTGGAGCAGTCGCCGCTCACTCCCCTCCAGCTCACGGCCGTGCAGCTCGAGCACCGCGCCCTCGCCCACCGCGATGCGCGCGGGATCGCCCTCCGGCTGCGGCTCGCCGTCCGCCGCGACGAGCTCGCCGCCTCGCAAAAGCCGCACGCCGGTCAGCCCGAACGCCTCGCGCGAGCGCTCGAGGATCGCCTGCAGCGCCCCCTGCCCGCGGATCACGCCGCCCGCGATCGTCGCCAGCAGCTCCGACTCCGCCCCCGACCGCTTGGCGGCCCGCGCCCTCCGGGCCGCGCGGTCGACCACGGCGCTGACGAGCGCCGCGTTCAGCACGTAGAGCACCAGCGCGAGCGCGTGCAGAGGCTCGTCGACGGTGATCGTGTAGAGGGGATCGACGAAGAAGAAGTCGAGGGTCAGCCCCGAGAGCACGGCCGCGAAGAGGGCCGGCCAGAGCCCGCCGACCAGCGCGACCACCACCACCAGCAGCTGGTACGAGAGCACGTCGCTCGTGATCGACTCGTCGCTGCGGAGGCTCGAGAGCAGCCAGGTCACCAGCGGGCCGCCCACGAGGGCGAGGGCCAGTCCCAGGAGGCGGCGCCGCAGCGTCAGGGCCCCGTCGAGCCTCGGCAGCACCGCGGTGCGCCCGGCGGCGGAGTGGCTGACGATGTGCACGTCGATGTTGCCGGACTCGCGGATCACCGTCGACGCGGTGCCGGGCGTCAGCGCCGAGGCGAGGCGGCTCCGCCTGCTCACGCCGATCACCAGCTGCGTCGCGTTCACCGAGCGGGCGAACTCGACCAGCGTCCGCGGCACGTCCTCGCCTACCACCTGGTGGTAGCTGCCGCCGAGCTTCTCGACCAGCACCCGCTGCGCCTCGAGCACGTGCGGCCGGGGAGTGCGGAGGCCGTCGGGGGTCACCACGTGCACGGCGAGCAGGTCGCCCCCGGAGGCACGGGCCGCGATCCGCGCGCCGCGCCGCAGCAGGGTCTCCCCCTCCGGCCCGCCGGTGAGGGTCACGACCACGCGCTCGCGCGCCTCCCAGGTGCTGTCGATGCCGTGCTCGACGCGGTAGTCGCGGAGCGCGCTGTCGACCTCGTCGGCGAGCCAGAGCAGCGCGAGCTCGCGCAGGGCGGTCAGGTTGCCGAGCCGGAAGTAGTTGGACAGCGCGGCGTCGATGCGCTCGGGCGGGTAGACGCGGCCGTCGGCGAGGCGGTCGCGCAGCGCCTGGGGCGCCAGGTCGACGACCTCGATCTGATCGGCGGCGCGGAGGACCGCGTCCGGGATCGTCTCGCGCTGCGGCGCTCCGGTGATCGCGTGCACCACGTCGTTGAGCGACTCGATGTGCTGGATGTTCACGGTCGAGAAGACGGTGATGCCGGCGTCGAGGAGCGTCCGCACGTCCTCCCAGCGCTTCTCGTGCCGGGAGCCGGGGGCGTTGGTGTGCGCGAGCTCGTCGACCAGCGCGACGTCGGGCCGGCGGGCCAGCACCGCGTCGAGGTCCATCTCGTCGAGCAGCACGCCGCGATGCTCGACGGCCCTCCTCGGCACGACCTCCAGCCCCTCGACCATCGCGGCGGTGGCGGAGCGGCCGTGCGTCTCGACCACGGCCACCACGACGTCGCGACCCTCGGCGGCGAGCCGGCGGCCCTCCTCGAGCATTGTGTAGGTCTTGCCCACTCCGGGCGCGGCTCCGAGGAGCACGCGCAGGCGGCCCTTCGTCATGCTCCCGGCCTCCCCTCGTGCTCGCGGCTCCGGGGTGTCCCGGGCTCGCGGGTCCGGCGTCGATCCGCTCGATCGGACGGTCCCGACGAGCCGATCGCGATTCTACGAGCCGGAGGCGCCACCGGAGCGGTCACAGCCGCGCGAGAGCGGCGTTGAGCTCGAGCACGTCCACCGTCGGCTCGCCGAGGTACCCGAGCTCGCGGCCCGCGGTGTGCTCGTCGACCAGCGCGCGCACGGCGCTCACGTCGAGCCCGCGGGCGGCGGCGACGCGGGGCGCCTGCAGCTGCGCGTAGGCGGGGCTGATCGCGGGGTCGAGCCCCGAGGCGGAGGCGGTCAGCGCATCGGCCGGCACCGCGGCCGGGTCGACGCCCTCGAAGGCGGCGATCGCGGCCCGGCGCTCCTCGACGGACGCGACCAGGTCGGCGTTCTCGGGGCCGAGGTTGCTGCCGGTCGAGGCCGCGGCGTCGTAGCCCGCGGCGGAGGGACGCGACTGGAACCACTCCGGCAGGGGCGCTCCGTCGGCGTCCGTGAACGACTGGCCGATCAGCGACGAGCCGATCACCGCGCCGTCCTGGCGCAGCAGCGAGCCGTTCGCCTGGGCGGGCAGGGCGAGCTGCCCGATCCCGAGCACCGCGAGCGGGTACGCCGCTCCCAGCAGCACGGTGAGCACGATCATCGCGCGCAGCGCGACACCGTAGGGACGGAACATGGTCTCTTCTCTCTGTCTTCGGTGGTCGGGACGGGCGGGTCAGAAGCCGGGGATCGCGGCGACGATCAGGTCGACGAGCTTGATCCCGAGGAACGGAGCGATCACTCCGCCCAGCCCGTAGACCAGGAGGTTGCGGCTGAGGATGCGCGAGGCGGCGACCGGGCGGTACGCCACTCCGCGCAGCGCGAGCGGGATCAGCACGACGATCACCAGCGCGTTGAACACGATCGCCGAGAGGATCGCCGAGGCCGGCGAGTGCAGCTGCATCACGTTCAGCACCGCGAGCCCGGGGAAGACCCCCGCGAACATCGCCGGGATGATCGCGAAGTACTTCGCCACGTCGTTCGCGATCGAGAACGTGGTGAGCGCGCCGCGGGTGATCAGCAGCTGCTTGCCGATCCGCACGATGTCGATGAGCTTGGTGGGGTCGGAGTCGAGGTCGACCATGTTGCCCGCCTCCTTCGCCGCCGAGGTGCCGGTGTTCATCGCCACGCCCACGTCGGCCTGCGCGAGGGCCGGGGCGTCGTTGGTGCCGTCGCCGGTCATCGCGACCAGCGCGCCGCCCTCCTGCTCGCGCCGGATCAGGGCGAGCTTGTCCTCGGGGGTCGCCTCGGCGAGGTAGTCGTCGACTCCCGCCTCCGCCGCGATCGCCTTCGCGGTCAGCGGGTTGTCACCCGTGATCATCACGGTGCGGATGCCCATCGCGCGCAGCTCCGAGAAGCGCTCGGCGAGCCCGTCCTTCACCACGTCCTTCAGGTGCACGACGCCGAGCAGGCGGGCGCCGTGGGCGTCCTTCACCGCGACGACCAGGGGCGTGCCGCCGCTCTCCGAGACACCGTCGACGAGCACCGTGAGGCGCGCCGCGACCGCGGACGGCAGCGGCCCCTCCTCCTCCACCCAGGCGCGCACGGCCGAGCCGGCGCCCTTGCGGATGGAGGAGCCGTCGGGGAGGTCGAGCCCGCTCATCCGGGTCTGCGCGGTGAACGGCACCACGGCGGCCTGAGCGGGCTCGACGGCGGGGCGGCCCGAGCCGCCCGCGAGGTCGACGATCGACTTCCCCTCGGGCGTCGGGTCGCTGAGCGAGGAAGAGGCGGCCGCGTCGACGAGGGCGGCCTGCGCCACTCCGTCGAGGGGGAGGAACGCCACCGCGCGGCGGTTGCCGTAGGTGATGGTCCCCGTCTTGTCGAGCAGGAGCGTCGTGACGTCGCCCGCCGCCTCCACCGCCCGGCCGGACATCGCGAGCACGTTGCGCTGCACGAGCCGGTCCATGCCGGCGATGCCGATGGCCGAGAGGAGGGCGCCGATGGTGGTCGGGATGAGGCAGACGAGCAGGGCGACCAGCACCGGGACGCTCACGGAGGCTCCCGCGAACGACGCGATCGGGTTCAGGGTCAGCACGACCACGACGAACACGATCGAGAGGCTCGCCAGGAGGATGTCGAGCGCGATCTCGTTCGGCGTCTTCTGCCTCGACGCGCCCTCGACCAGGCCGATCATCCGGTCGACGAAGGTCTCGCCCGGCCGCGAGGTGATGCGCACCACGATCCGGTCCGAGAGCACTCGCGTGCCGCCCGTCACCGCGCTGCGGTCGCCCCCGCTCTCGCGGACGACCGGCGCCGACTCGCCCGTGATCGCCGACTCGTCGATGGAGGCGATGCCCCAGACGATGTCGCCGTCGCCGGGGACGAGGTCGCCCGCCTCCGCCACGACCACGTCGCCCAGCTGCAGCTCGGCCGAGGAGACCTCGACCAGGCGGGCCGACAGGGCGGAGGGGTCCGCGGCGTCGTAGTCGGCCACGCGCCGGGCCGGAGTGCTGGTCCGGGTGGCGCGCAGGCTCTCGGCCTGCGCCTTGCCGCGGCCCTCGGCCACCGACTCCGCGAGGTTCGCGAACACCACGGTGAGCCAGAGCCAGATCGCGATGCCGCCCGTGAAGGTGACGGGCACCGTCGATCCGCCCGACTCCTCCGGCCCCCCGAGGAACGGCTCGGCGATCGCCAGCACCGTGGTCAGCACGGCGCCGACCTCGACGATGAACATCACGGGGTTGCGCCACATCAGGCGCGGATCGAGCTTGCGCAGCGCTCCGGGGAGGGCAGCGGCGAGCTGGCGCGGCCCGAGGGCGGCGCGGGTGGGGCGCGCGGGTTCCGCGGGGGCCTCGGTGAGTGCAGTGGTCATCGGAGTCGCAGTCCTTCCGCCAGGGGGCCCAGCGCGAGTACGGGGAAGTAGGTGAGCGCGGTCACGACGACCGTGACGCCCACGAGGAGGCCGACGAACTGCGGCCGGTGGGTGGGCAGCGTGCCGGCGCTGGAGGGCACCGGCGACTGCGCTGCGAGCGAGCCGGCCAGGGCGAGCACCAGCAGGATCGGGAGGAAGCGGCCGAGGAGCATCGCGACGCCGAGCGCCGTGTTGAGCCAGGGCGTGTTCGCCGTCAGCCCCGCGAACGCCGAGCCGTTGTTGTTGGACGCGGAGGTGAAGGCGTAGAGCACCTCCGAGAGCCCGTGCAGCCCGGGGTTCAGGATCGAGGTGCTCTCCACGTCCTCCCGCACCGCCGGGATCGCGAAGCTCAGGGCCGTGCCGGCCAGCACGAGCGTCGGCGTCACGAGGATGTAGAGGCTCGCGAGCTTGATCTCGCGCGGGCCGAGCTTCTTGCCCAGGTACTCGGGCGTCCGGCCGACCAGCAGCCCGCCGACGAACACGGCCAGCACCGCGAGCACGAGCATCCCGTAGAGGCCCGAGCCGACGCCGCCGGGGGCGACCTCGCCGAGCATCATGTTGAGCATCGGCAGCATGCCGCCGAGCGCGGTGAAGGAGTCGTGCATCGCGTTGACGGCGCCGGTCGAGGTGAGCGTCGAGGCGGTCGCGTAGAGGGCGGAGCCGGCGATGCCGAAGCGCGTCTCCTTGCCCTCCATCGCGGCTCCGGCGGCCTGCGCCGCGGATCCTCCGCCCGCCGCCTCCAGCGCGGTGAGGGCCGCGAGCGACACGACGAAGATCGTCGCCATCGCCGCGAGGATCGCGCGGCCCTGCCGCACGTCGCCGACCATCCGGCCGAAGGTGCGCGGCAGCGAGAACGGGATCGCGAGGATCAGCACGATCTGCAGCAGCGACACCCACGCCGAGGGGTTCTCGAACGGATGCGCGGAGTTGGCGTTGAAGTAGCCGCCGCCGTTGGTGCCGAGCAGCTTGATCGCCTCCTGCGAGGCCACCGCGCCGCCCGGGATGCTCTGCTCGCCGCCGGTGAGCGTGGTCACCGTCAGCGGGCCGTTCAGGTTCTGGATCACGCCGCCCGCGATCATCACGACCGCCGCCACCACCGCGAGGGGCAGCAGGAGGCGCAGCGTGCCGCGCACGAGGTCGACCCAGAAGTTGCCGAGCGTTCCGGAGGAGCGGCGCGCGAATCCGCGGATCAGCGCCACCGCCACGGCCAGGCCCACGGCCGCCGAGACGAAGTTCTGCACGGCGAGGCCGCCGAGCTGCACCGCGAAGCCGAGGGTCGCCTCCGGGGAGTAGGACTGCCAGTTGGTGTTGGTGACGAACGAGACGGCGGTGTTGAACGCCAGCCCCTCCGGCACCGCGGGCAGCCCGAGGGAGCCGGGCAGGACCGCCTGGAGGCGCTGCATCCCGTAGAGCAGGAGCACGCCGACGAGCGAGAAGGCCAGCACGGCCCGGAGGTAGGCGCGCCAGCTCTGCTCGCCCGCGGAGTCGACGCCGATGAGGCGGTAGACGCCGCGCTCGAGGGCGAGGTCGCGCGTCGAGGTGTAGACGCGGAACATGTGGTCGCCGAGGGGGCGGTGGAGGAGGGCGACGGCCAGGCCGACGGTCGCGACCTGGAGGACGGCGAGGAGCGGATCCATCAGAAGCGCTCCGGTCGGATCAGGGCCGCGACGAGGTAGACGACGGCGGCGAGCGCCAGCACGGCCGCGAGGGCGTCGAAGACGATCACCGGCCCGCCTCCTTCTCGCGGGTCCCGCGGGTCGCCGAGGGGGGCGGTCCGCCCAGCCGCTCGACCCCCTTCGCGGCGAGAGCGATGAGCGAGAAGAGGGCGAGCACGCCGAGGAGGTAGGCGAGGTCGAGCACGGAGGACTCCATCCGGGGAGCGGACGACGCCCGGGACCGGACGCCTGCCGGGAAGCGGCACAGGAAGCGATGCAACACCTCGCGGGGGCCCCTCGGAGCGGTCCTCACGGTTCCCCTACGGCCCGGCCCGGAGTCCTCGCGTTTCCCTCACGCGGACGGCGGCGGGCGCCCGGCGGAGGGGCGCGAGCCGGGCGGGAGCCGAGCGGTGAGAGCGTTCTCTCCCAGCAACGGCGGGGGTCGACGTCCCGAAGATCACATTTCGGCATCGCCTGGACAAATTCGCCGCCCGCGCTTTACTCCCCCCGATCGAAGGAATATGTTCTCTCCGTGGACAAAGCCCCTCGGGGCTCTCCCGCCCTCCCGGGCGACGACACGACGACGTGCGCCACACGTGCACGCCTCTTGTCGTCCTCTCCCTCGGACACTGCTTTCAGAGAGGAATGCACTCCATGAAGTTCTCCCGCGGCATCACCACGCTGGCCGCCGCCGGCATCATCTCCCTCGGCCTCGCGGCCTGTTCCGCGAGCCCCGCCAACTCCGGAGGCGCCGCTGCCGGCGCCGGCGCGGAAGGCGACTGCACCGTCGGCATCTCGATGCCCACGCGCAGCCTCGAGCGCTGGATCAACGACGGCGAAGGCCTCCAGTCGCAGCTCGAGGGCGACGGCTGCACCGTCGACCTCCAGTACGCCGACAACAAGACCGATCAGCAGATCTCGCAGATCCAGAACCAGATCGCCGGCGGCTCCAAGATCCTGGTCATCGCCGCGATCGACGGCGAGGCGCTCGCGCCCGTCCTCGCCGAGGCGAAGAAGCAGAACGCCACCGTCATCGCCTACGACCGTCTCATCAACGGCACCGCGGACGTCGACTACTACGCGACCTTCGACAACTACAAGGTCGGCCAGCTCCAGGGCCAGTACATCGAGTCGACCCTCGACCTGAAGAACGCCGCGGGTCCCTTCACCCTCGAGCCCTTCGCCGGCAGCCCCGACGACAACAACGCGAAGTTCTTCTTCTCCGGCGCGTGGGACGTCCTGCAGCCCTACATCGAGAGCGGCAAGCTCACCGTCCCCTCGGGCAAGTCGCCCGCGTCGGACGACGACTGGGCCTCGATCGGCATCCAGGGCTGGGCCTCCGACAAGGCGCAGTCCGAGATGGACAACCGCCTCTCGTCCTTCTACACCGACGGCCAGAAGGTCGACGTCGTGCTCTCCCCCAACGACAGCCTGGCCATCGGCATCGAGGCCTCGCTGAAGTCGGCCGGCTACACCCCCGGCGCCGACTACCCGGTCATCACCGGCCAGGACGCCGACAAGGCCAACGTCAAGGCGATCCTCGCCGACGAGCAGTCCATGACGGTCTGGAAGGACACCCGCACCCTCGGCGACCGCGTCTTCCAGATGGTGCAGTCGATCGTCGCGGGCGAGGAGCCCGAGGTCAACGACACCGAGACCTACGACAACGGCGAGAAGGTCGTCCCGTCCTACCTGCTGGAGCCGCAGGTCGTCACGAAGGACGACGTGCAGTCGGTCCTCGTCGACTCCGGCTTCCTCAAGGCCGGCGACGTCGGACTCTGATCCGTCGGGCGGGGGGGGAGGAGCGATCCTCCCCCCCCGCCCGACGGATCAGAGTCATACGTCGCCGGCCCCCAGCAAACCCCAGCCCACGACGACCGACTGCCGAGCCTCTCTCGGTCCC
>NZ_PSVX01000032.1:0-45661 GCF_002932695.1 Rathayibacter sp. AY1D2
ATGGACGCCGCCCTCCGATGTGGCGGCGCAGTGGGTCATGCGGCCTCCAACGACACCGCTGTCCGAGATCTACGCGGACGTGGACGTGCTCGTCCTCCCCATGGACATCCGCAGCCCGGCAGCGCTCTACCAGCTCCCCGCGAAGCTCGTGGACGCGGCCGTGTTCGGGACTGCCGTGGCGGCGACGCCGACCCCGCCGATCGAGGAGTTCGCGGCCGGAGCCTTCCTGCCGGTCACCGACTGGTCGGATCCCGTCGGCGTCCTCGCAGCGATCAGAACCGCCGACAAGGAGCAGCTGGGAGCAGCGCTCCAGGCGAGGTTCACCACTCTTCTCTCCCCCGAAGCAACAGCCGACACTCTCGACACCGCTGTCCAGAAGGCACTGATCAGAAAGAGCACCCACCGTGCATGAACGACCGGCAGCCGTCCAGGTCCCCCTTCTCTCCGTGAAGGTCACTCCGATGACCGCTGCGGGAGTCGCCGACCTCGTGTCGAGCGAGCCCTCCGGGCCGACGCTGATCCTCAACCACAATCTGCACAGCAGCTACCTCCACCTCAAGCACGCCTGGTTCCGCAGGTTCTACGAGCGCAGCGACATCGCGGTGATCGACGGGTGGCCCGTCCTGGCCCTGGCCTCCCTGAAGCGCCGGGTCACGACCGAGGAGCGCATCGGGTCGACCGATTGGATCCACGCGCTCTGGTCCGACACGCGCTCGCCCGGCCGCCGGGTCTTCATCCTCGGCGGCACCGAGGAGATCAACGCCGCGGCCGTCAGCGCCTGGAGCAGGGCGCGTGCCGTCGACGACGTCGCCGGGATGTCCGGGTACTTCGCACGGGAGGACGAGGAGTCGGTGGTCGACGCGATCCGCAGCCACGCGCCGACCCTCCTCATCGTCGGCCTCGGGATGCCGAAGCAGGAGCGATTCCTGGACGAGCACTGGGACGACCTCCCCGACGCGTACATCGCCACCGTGGGCGGGGCCGTCGACTACATCGCAGGCGCTGTCGAGCTGAGTCCGCGCTGGCTCGGCTCGGTCGGCCTGGAGTGGGCGTGGAGGTTCCTGCACGATCCGCGGCGCCTCTGCACCCGGTACTTCGTGGAGCCGTTCGCGCTGGCCGGACTGATCCTCCGCAACACGCTCCGCGGAGCGGGGACCCGATGAGCCTCACCACCCGCGACGTGACCACCGTCGTCCCGACCCTCGGCAGGCCTGCGCTCGCCCGCGCTCTGCAGTCGGTGCGCGGACAGACGGGCGCTGGAGGCCGGACGGTCGTCGTCCTCGACGACCCCTCCCGCGAGAACCACGTACGGAGTCTTCTCGAGGACGAGGTCCTCCTGGTGACGGCGGGCAGAACCGGCGGGGCGAACGCCCGCAGCACCGGAGCCCGAGCGGCCGAGACCTCGCACGTCGCGTTCCTCGACGACGACGACTGGTGGGAGCCGGAGAAGCTCGCTCGCCAGGTGAAGGCGCTCTCCGAGTCCTCGGCCGATCTCTGCTACACCGCCACCTACTTCCACGAGTCGGGCGACGGCGTGCGCCGACTGCCGACGCGCGAGCTCGCGGCGGGTCAGTCCGTCGCGTCCTATCTCGTCGCCCGTCCGAGCCTCAAGCACGGCACGGGGTACATCCAGACGAGCTCCCTGCTCGCGAGCAGGCGCCTCCTGGACGAGCACCCGTGGGACCCCTCGATGAAGAAGCACCAGGACTGGGACCTCGTCGCGCGGTGGGCTGCGGCCGACGCGCGGATGACCTACGTCCCCCTCGCTCTCGTGCACGTCCAGCAGGGTTCCGCCGCCTCGATCTCGAAGACGGCGGACTGGCGCGCGAGTGCCGCCTGGCTCGCCCGCCACGGCGACGCCCTGGACTCCCGCGCCTACGGAGACTTCGTCGCCACGCAGATGCTGCGGGGCGCCCTCAGCGCCCGCGATCCGCGCGGAGTCGCCGCCTCGGTCGCGGAGCTGTCCCGCCGCCGACCCCACGTCGCCGCGATGATCGTGGGTCTCCACGGTCTCGTGGAGAAGTAGATGCGGGGAGCCGCTCCGAACGGTCCGCGGCGCTCGAAGCCGATCCTTCGCCTCCTCGGTTTCGTCCTGATCCCTCTGATCAGCGCCCTGAGCCCGCTGATCGTCATCCCCTCCATCACCAGCTCCTTCGGAGCGACGGCGTGGGCGTCCGTCGCCGTCGCCCAGTCCATCGGGTCCGCCGCAGCGGTCGTCGTCGAACTCGGCTGGGGCCTGAACGGCCCCCAGCGGATCGCCCGGATGGGGCGGCGGGCTCGATCGCAGACCTATGCTCTGGCCACGGCGACGAAAGTCCTCGTCTTCCTGCCGCTGGTCGTCCCCGTAGTGATCGTCACCGGCCTGCTCGCGCCGGCGGATCCGGTCGCGGCCGCGTGGATCGCCGTCGCAATCGCACTGAGCACGCTGTCGCCGGCGTGGTTCTTCATCGGCGCAGGCCAGCCGCGGAACATCCTGCTTTTCGACGCTCTGCCCAGACTGGCCGCCAACGGGCTCACCGTGCTCCTGATCAGTGCCGCGGGAGCGCCGCTGGCGGTCTACCCGCTGCTACTCGCCGTCGGTACGATCGTGCCTCCGGTCCTCGGCTGGTCCGCTGCAGGGAGCCGACTCGGGTTCCTGCGCTCTCTGGGCCCGCGCCGGATCCTCCGTGCTGTCCGCGCGCAGAACGTCGCCCTCCAGGGACGACTGGCCAGCGCGGCCTACATCGCCCTGCCGGTGGCGATCGTCGGAGCGGCCTCGCCGGGAGCTCTCGTCGTCTTCTCCGCCGCGGAGCGGCTCCAGCGCCTGGTGCTGGCGCTGCTCGCCGCCTTTCCCAACGCGCTGCAGGCATGGGTCGGGGCGCCCGGATCCGATGCCGACCGCTTCCGCCGCATCGCGCGCGCCGTCGGCGCCAACGCCGTCCTCGGGCTCGTCGCCGGAACCGGCTTCGCCTTCTTCGGGGGCTTCGCGGCTCAGATCCTGTTCAGCGGGGAGATCACCCTCCCGCTCCCCATCACCGCTCTCTGCGGAGGGGTCATCGCCATCACCTGCGTGTCGCGGGCTACCGGCGGTCTCGGCCTGGTCGCTCTCCGTCGCCTGAAGGCGCTGCGCAACAGCGCGCTCGTCGGAGCGGCGACGGGGCCGGTGCTCATCTGGCTGCTGTCCCGGACCTTCGGCGCGCCCGGAGGTCTGGCCGCCGAGGTCGTCACCGAGCTCACCGTCCTCATCGTCCAGATCGTCTTCCTGCTCCGCGCTCGGAAGCGCTGAGCCCGTACCCGGAGCGGACGACCCGCGTCTCCTCCTACCCTTTCGAGGGTCACCGGCCTCGAGGCTTCGTCAGTCCGGCCCGATCGCTCCTCACCGTGGATACCGTCGCAAGCGCACCGCATCGGCAATCCCGGGAGGACGCGCCATCATGCTCGACGCCCCTGAAGCGACTCCCCTGCACGACCGCTCTCACCGACGGCCGGACCGGTCCTCCTCCTCGCGCCGGCGGTTCCTCCGCTTCGGCAAGGCGTTCGCGGTGTCCTCGGTCATCGCTCTGCTGGCCGTTCTCGGCGCGGTGTCACCGGCCGGCAGCGCAGCCGCAGCGGGCACGGGCCCCACGGCCGCCGACGTCACGACGGCGCACCCGAGGCTCGAGCTCGACCAGCAGTCGGTCGTCGATCTGCGAGCGTCGGTGTCGTCCGATCCCGCCGTCACCGCCGTATGGAACCGCGTCCGCGCGGAGGCCGACCGGATGCTCACTGAACCGGTTCTGAAGCGGAGCTCTCCGGACGGCATCCGCATCCTGGAGACGTCGCAGACCCTCGTCCAGCGCGCCCGGACTCTGGGCATCAGCTATTTGGTGACCGGGTCCCCCGCCTACGCGGACCGGCTCTGGCTCGATCTCGACGCGGCATCGAAGTTCGCCGATTGGAATCCGGATCACTTCCTCGACACCGCCGAGATGACGCAGGGGATGGCCATCGGCTACGACTGGCTCTACGCCCGCTGGACACCCTCCCAGCGGAGCACACTGAGCTCCGCCATCCAACGGCTCGGCCTCCAGCCGTCCGTGCCCGTCTACTCCGCGCCGGCGAACACCTCCGGCCCCTATGCGCACGGCGGCAATTGGGCCGTCGTCACCAACAACTGGAACATCGTGGCGAACGGAGGGATGATCGCCGGTGCAGTCGCGACGGCGCAGGACAATGCGGGCCTCTCCGATCGGATCCTCGGCTACGCGACCCCCAGTCTCCGCCGGGGCCTCGCGCAGTTCGGGCCCGACGGCGGGTACGCCGAGGGGCCGACGTACTGGGAGTACGCGACGCGGTATCTCGCCTCTGCGTTGAGCACACTCGATGTCGCAACCGGGACGGACTGGGGCCTGGCAGCCTCGCCCGGCGTCAGCACGACGGGCTACTTCCCCGTGCAGATGCTCGGGGCGTCGAAGGAGATGTACGACTTCGGCGACAGCGACTCGACGCAGCTCAACCCGCCGTCGCAGCTGTACCTGGCGAAGAAGTTCGACAACGCCGACTTCCTCTCCGTCGGCGGCAAGCAGACCGGCAGCGATGCGCAGCGGCTCATCTGGTACCAAGCCGCCACGACCGCCGCGGCCGGCCCCGGGGCGTCGAGGGACTCCTTCTCCGCAGCCGCCGGCGTGAGCACGATGAGATCGTCCTGGGACGCGGACGGCACCTCCGTCGGCTTCCGCTCGGCCAGCAGCCCCACGAGCGGGCACCAGCACCAGGACTCCGGCTCCTTCATCCTCGACGCTCTGGGCGAGAGGTGGTCCTCCGACCTCGGACGGGACGACTACAGCCTCGCCGGCTACTTCGAGGGCGAGTCCCGGTGGACCTACTACCGGAACAGGCAGGAGGCGCACAGCACCCTCCTCGTCGACCCCTTCAGAAGCTCGACCGCCTACGCGACCGGGCGGTCGACGATGGTCCGCTCGGACGCCAACGCCTCCTCGTCGCTGGCGGTCAGCGACCTGTCCGCCCTTCTCCCGGGCGGCACCACCTGGCAGCGGGGCGTGAAGCTCTTCGACGGACGCGACCAGTTCCTCGTTCAGGACGAGGTCGAGCGGTACGGCCCCGTCGAGGCGCTCTGGTCCATGAACACCGAGGCCCTGATCGACGTCTCGGACGACGGCCGCAGCGCCACCCTCTACCGCGACGGCCAACGGATGCTGGCCCGCATCGTCACCGACGACTCCTTCCGGTTCTCCGTCATGGACGCCGCTCCCCTGGCCACCTCACCGCGACCGGCCGGTCAGAGCTCGAACCTCGCCGACAGAAAGCTGACCATCGCGGCCTCCGGGACCGACAGCGTCCAGATCGCCGTGCAGTTCTCCCCGCTCCACGGCGACGCCCCCGTGGCAGCGGCAGCCCCGGTCGTCGGCCTGTCATCGTGGTCACTGGATGCGGTCGGGACGAGCCGGGCCACCGGCGTGACGGTGGGCGGCACCCCCCTCCCGTCCTTCGCGGGCGACGACGTCGCCTACACAGCAGCAGTCGACCCGACCGGCCCGGTGCCCGTGGTCGCCGCGCAGGCCGCGGCCGGATCGGTCGTCACCTCGACCTCGCCCGCCGCCGTTCCCGGCTGGGCCTCGACCACCATCACAGAGCCCGGCAGGACTCCGACCACCTACCGCGTCCTCCTCACACCGGGGCCGATCCGGATCGAGAGCGCGGTCGCCTCCCGGACGACGGCGGGGTCACCGGAGGTGACTTTCGACGGGACCGAGGGAACGTACTGGTCCACGTGGGGCGACAACTCGATCACGTGGCAGCTCGCGCGCGCCACGGCGGTCGAGCGCCTCGATCTCTCCTGGGTCGCCAACTCCAGTCGACTGTCGAAGTTCGATCTCCTCAGCTCCCCCGACGGCCGGACGTGGACCGCTCGTACCTCCGGGTCCTACCTCGGGACCGGCGGATGGGCCTCCGTCGCTGCGGCGATGCCCTCCGATTCCCGGTTCGTCCGCCTGGTCGGTCACGGGGACGGCACGAAGGACGTCTGGACGGCGCTGCGGGAGGTCAGGATCTACAGTTTCACCGAGGACGCGCACGTGCACGTGCCGGACAAGAGCCTCTCGTTCGCGACGGCCGCGATCTCCGCGTCCGAGGTGCAGGCCGGCGCAACGGCCGCGGCCTCGGCGACGGGTACCGGGCCGGACGGGCGGACGCTCCCCGCGTCCTCGGTGAGGCTCACCTGGGGCTCCTCCGATCCCGCCGTCGCCTCGGTCGACCGGTCGGGTTCGGTCACCGGGCGCACCGCGGGGACCGCCATGATCGGCGTGCTCGTCGAATCGGGCGGCGTCATCCGCTCGGCGAGCGTTCCGGTGACGGTGGTCGACAGGACGAAGGTCCGTCTCTACCCGACCGCCGACTCCTACGTCCAGGGCGGAGCATCAGCGGGCACCAACTACGGCGCCATCACCGGAATGCTCGTCAAGACCAGCGCCTCCACCACCACCGACCAGAGCTACACCCGCGTCGGCTACCTCCGCTTCGACCTCAGCGCCCTCCAGGGCCGCACCGTCACCGGCGCCACCCTCACCACCACCGCCGCCATCACCGACAACGGATCCCCCGTCCTCCTCGACTTCCACGACACCCCCACCACCTGGACCGAGAAGGGACTCACCTTCACCAACCGCCCCGCCCTCGGCCCCATCCTCGGCAGCACCCTCGTCGACACCACCAAGACCACCCGCACCACCGACCTCACCGACGCCCTCGCCGCCAAAGCCGCAGCCTCCACCCCCACCCTCTCCCTCGGCATCGACCAAGCCCACCTCCCCCCGGGAACAGCAGGCAGCGTCGTCCGAATCGAGACCCGCGAATCCACCACCACCCCCTACCTCGACATCACCTTCGACGACTGAGATCGGACGGCTCGGGCGGCCAGGCCGGAGCTCCGCGACGCGTCAGCGCACCGCCACCGTCGCGCGGTCGCGGCCGGTGAGGTCGCGCTGCGTGGTCGCTCCGCGCCAGCCGTCGGCGGTGAGCAGGGCGCGGATCTCGGCGCCCTGCAGCTCGCCGTGCTCCATCACCAGCACTCCCCCGGAGCGGAGCAGGCGGAGGGCGGTCGCCGAGAGCGAGCGGACGACGTCCAGGCCGTCCTCGCCGCCGTAGAGCGCCGAGGGCGGGTCGAACAGGCGCACCTCCGGGTCGCGCGGGACGGCGGCGGCCGGGATGTAGGGCGGGTTGGAGACGACGACGGAGACGGTGCCGTCCAGCTCGGGAAGTGCCCGGGCGAGGTCGTCGAAGACGATGCGGGCGTTCTCGAGCCCGAGCCGCTCGCGGTTGCCGCGGGCCCAGATGAACGCCTCGGGAGCGTTCTCCACGCCGATCACGCGCGCGTGCGGCACCTCGTGCGCAAGCGCGAGCGCCAGGGCTCCGCTGCCCGTGCCGAGGTCGACGGCGATCGGCTCCGGATCGACGACCGCTCGGAGCGCGTCGATCGCGATCTGCGCGACGCCCTCGGTCTCGGGTCGCGGGACGAACACGCCGGGTCCGACCGCGAGCTCGAGCGAGCGGAACGGTGCGATCCCGGTGATGTGCTGCAGGGGCTCGCGAGCCGACCGGCGCTCGATCGCGCTCGCGAACGCCGCGGCGTGCTCCTCGTCGACGCTCAACCCCGTGATGAGGCGCGCCTGCAGCCGGCCGCGGCCGAGCCCGAGCAGGTGCCCGAGAAGCAGCTCCGCATCGACGTCCGGCGTGGGGACGCGGGCGGCGGCGAGGCGGGCGACCGCGTCCGCGAGGAGGGTGCGCGCGTCGACACCGGTGGTCACGAGGGTCACGCCTCCTCGGAGCCGATGTCGGCCAGGCGGGCCTCCTCGTCGGCCTGGATGGCGCTCTCCACCACCGGGTCGAGCGCGCCGTTCATCACGCCGTCGAGGTTGTACGCCTTGTAGCCGGTGCGGTGGTCGGCGATGCGGTTCTCGGGGAAGTTGTAGGTCCGGATGCGCTCGGAGCGGTCCATCGTGCGGATCTGCGTCTTGCGCGCGTCCGAGGCCGCCGCGGCGATCTCCTCCTGCTGGCGGGCCAGGATGCGGGCGCGCAGCACGCGCATGCCCGCTTCGCGGTTCTGCAGCTGGCTCTTCTCGTTCTGCATCGACACGACGATGCCGGTCGGGAGGTGGGTGATCCGCACGGCGGAGTCGGTCGTGTTGACGGACTGCCCGCCGGGACCGGAGGAGCGGTAGACGTCGATCTTCAGGTCGTTCTGGTTGATCGCGACCTCCTCGGGCGCGTCCACCTCGGGGAACACGAGCACGCCCGTGGTCGAGGTGTGGATCCGCCCCTGCGACTCGGTCACGGGGACGCGCTGCACCCGGTGCACGCCGCCCTCGTACTTGAGGTGCGCCCACACGCCCTGCGAGGGATCGGTGGCGTTGCTCTTGATCGCGACCTGCACGTTCTTGTAGCCGCCGAGGTCGGACTCGTCGCGGTCGAGGATCTCCGTCTTCCAGCCCTTCGCCTCGGCGTAGTGCAGGTACATCCGGAGGAGGTCGGCCGCGAACAGCGCGCTCTCGGCTCCGCCCTCGCCGCCCTTGATCTCCATGATGACGTCGCGGCCGTCGTCGGGGTCGCGCGGGATGAGCAGGCGCCGCAGCTTCTCCTGCGCCACCCGCAGCGACTCCTCCAGCTCGGGGACCTCCTCCGCGAAGGCCTCGTCCTCGCGGGCGAGCTCGCGCGCGGCCTCGAGGTCCTCGCCGGCCTGGATCCAGGCGGAGTGGGCCGCCTTGATCTGGCTCAGCTCCGCGTAGCGCCGGTTGACCTTCTTCGCGCGGGCGGCATCGGCGTGGAGGGCCGGGTCGGAGAGCTGCGTCTGCAGGTCCTCGTGCTCGGCGAGGAGGACGCTGACGGATTCGAACATGGGGTCCTGGCTTCCGGAGGTGGTCGGGGTCGGGCTCATCGCCCGGGGACGCGAAAACGTCCGCGGCCGCCCCCGGTGACAGGGGCGACCGCGGACGTCGGGGCGCTAGTGGTGGCCGTTGCCGTGGCCGGCGGTGGCCGGGCCGACGGCCGACTTCGAGACCTGCATGAGGAACTCGACGTTGGACGAGGTCTCCTTCAGGCGCGACAGGATGATCTCCAACGCCTGCTGCTGGTCGAGCCCGGCGAGGGCGCGGCGCAGCTTCCAGGTGATCTTGACCTCGTCGGCGCTGAGCAGCATCTCCTCGCGGCGCGTGCCGGAGGCGTTCACGTCGACAGCGGGGAAGATCCGCTTGTCGGCGAGGTGACGGGAGAGGCGGAGCTCCATGTTGCCGGTGCCCTTGAACTCCTCGAAGATCACCTCGTCCATCTTCGAGCCGGTCTCGATGAGCGCCGTCGCGAGGATGGTGAGCGAGCCGCCGTTCTCGATGTTGCGCGCCGCTCCGAAGAACTTCTTCGGCGGGTACAGCGCCGAGGCGTCCACGCCGCCCGAGAGCACGCGGCCCGAGGGAGGAGCGGTCACGTTGTAGGCGCGGCCGAGACGGGTGATGGAGTCGAGCAGCACGACCACGTCGTGGCCCAGCTCGACCAGGCGCTTCGCGCGCTCGATCGCGAGCTCGGCGACGGTCGTGTGGTCCTCGGCCGGGCGGTCGAAGGTGGAGGCGACGACCTCGCCGCGCACGGTGCGCTGCATGTCGGTGACCTCCTCCGGACGCTCGTCGACCAGGACGACCATCAGGTGGACCTCCGGGTTGTTCTGCACGATCGCATTGGCGATCTGCTGCAGGACGATGGTCTTGCCTGCCTTGGGCGGCGCGACGATCAGGCCGCGCTGTCCCTTGCCGATCGGGGCGACCAGGTCGATGATCCGCTGGGTCAGCTTGCCGGGCTCGGTCTCGAGGCGCAGGCGCTCGGTCGGGTAGAGCGGCGTGAGCTTCTGGAACTCGACGCGCGCAGCGGCCTCCTCGACGGTCTGGCCGTTGATCGAGTCGACGCGGACGATCGCGTTGTACTTCTGGCGGCCGCCGCCCTCGCCCTCGCGGGGCTGGCGGATGGCGCCGACGACCGCGTCGCCCTTGCGCAGGTTGTACTTCTTGACCTGGCCGAGGGAGACGTAGACGTCGCTGACGCCGGGCAGGTACCCGGTGGTGCGCACGAAGGCGTAGTTGTCGAGGACGTCGAGGATGCCGGCGACCGGGATGAGGACGTCGTCCTCGCCGATCTCGGGCTCGAAGTCGTCGCCGATCGCTCCGCCGCGGCGCTTGCGGTCGCGGTAGCGGCTGCGGCGGCCGTCCTCGCCCTCGGCCTGCTGGCCGTTCTGGGGCTGTCCGGAGCCGTTCTGCTGAGGAGCCTGCTGGCCCTCGGACTGCGCGGCGCGCGCGCCCTGACCGTTCTGCGGCTGGGACTGCGCGGCGGGGCTCTGCTGAGCGTCGTTCTGGCGGTCGTCCCCGCGGTTGCGGTTCCGGTTGCGGCGGTTGCGACCGCGGCCGGTGCCCTGCTGGTCGCCGTTCTGCTGCTGGTCGCCGCCCTGCTGCTCCTGCTGGTCGCCGGAGTCGGAGGAGTCGGCGTCGTTCTCGGCGGGCGCCTGCTCGGCCTGCTCGGAGGCGCCCCCGCGGCTGCGGCGGCGTCCGCGGCGCTCGCGCTGGCCGCCCTCGCGGGAGGAGTCGTCCGACTCCGGCCCGTTGGGCAGCTCGATGTCGATGACGGGCTTCGCGGCCTGGTCGGCGTCGCGGTCCTGCTCGATGACGGGGAGGTCGGGAATCAGCGACTCGACGCCGGTCCCGCCGGGGATGTTGAGGTGCTCGCCGGCGGCGACGGTGCCGCTGGAGGCGCGGCGCGAGCTGCGTCGGCGGGGCGCGCGCTCGGCGGGCTCGGCGACCGGCTCGGCCGCCGCGGGGAGCTCGAGCTCGACGGGGGCCGACTCGGCGGCCGTCGCGGAGGGCTCGTCGACGGTGGGCGCGGCCTGCTCGAGGACGTCGGCCGTGTCGGCCTCGGTGCTCTCGACGGGCGTCGGCAGCTCCGCCGGCGCATCGGGCTGAGGAGCGGACTGCTCGGCCACATCGGCCGGCTCGGCCTCGACGCCGGTGGCGTCGACGTCCGGGGCGACCGCTGCGTCGTCCGGAGCGACCGCGTCGGCGATCGCGGCGGGCGCATCCTCGGCGGAGGCGGCGCGCAGGTCCGAGATGGCCTGGACCAGCTCGCCCTTGCGGAGCTTGGAGGCGCCGCCGAGGCCGAGCCGCGTCGCGAGAGCCTGGAGCTCGGCGACGCGCAGACCGGAGAGGTCGGCGGTGAGGTCCACGGCCGAGCCGTGGGTGTTGACGTCTGTCACTGGAGAGGGTTCCTTCCCCCCGGGAACGAGTGCTCACCGGGAGAGCTCATCGACCGTGCGGTGCCATCGCGTGTTCTGATCCACGCGATGCTCTCGGCCGCCGGGACCGACTGCCGCAGAGAGCGAGGAGAGGGCCCGGAGACCAGGCGCCGGTCTGCAAGAGGAGCAGGGGCGCCCTTCACACGATGTGATGGCCGTGGTTGTCGGGACGATCCGTCGGACAGATTCCGCTCGTTACGCGGTTCCTCGGGATGCGGTCCCCACTGTAGCACCCTTGAAGTCGACGGCCAGCATGTGCGCGCGCCACGGCGTGGGGGCCTCCCGCTCCACCAGATCCGCGGCGGCGAGGCGCTGCGCGGGGTCGCTGCAGAGCACCAGGACGCTCGGTCCGGCACCCGAGACGACCGCCGCGTAGCCGTGCGAGCGCAGCAGCGCGATCAGCGCTGAGGTCTCGGGCATGGCGGCCGCGCGGTAGTTCTGGTGCAGCTTGTCCTCGGTCGCCGCGAACAGCAGCTCCGGGCTCTGGATGAGGGCGGCGATCAGGAGCGAGGAGCGCGAGACGTTGAACACCGCGTCCTCGTGCGGCACGCTCTGCGGCTGCAGCGAGCGTGCCAGCCGCGTCGACATGGTGTGCTCGGGCACGAAGACGACCGGGGACACGCCGCGGTGGACCATGAGCTTCTTGGAGCGCGGTCGCAGCGGCGAGTCGTCGGCGCCGGAGGCGTGCGGCTCGACCCAGGCGATGGTGAGGCCGCCGAACAGTGCGGGCGCCACGTTGTCGGGGTGCCCCTCCATCTCGGTGGCGATGCGGAGGAGGTCGTCCGAGTCGAGCTCGACGACGCCCTCGAGCAGGCCCTTCGCGGCCATGATGCCGGAGACGATCGCGGCGCCGGACGAGCCCATCCCGCGGCCGTGCGGGATGATGTTGCGCGCGATCACCTCGATGCCGGGCATCTCCTGCCGCTGGTCGGCGAACGTGTACGCGATGGCCTGCACGACGAGGTTCGTCTCGTCGGTCGCCACCTCGCCCTCGCCGACTCCGTGCACGGTGACCCGCGCACCCGTGGCCGCGACGGCCGTCACGTCGAGCTCGTCGTAGAACGAGAGCGCCAGGCCGAGCGTGTCGAAGCCGGGGCCCAGGTTCGCCGAGGTGGCGGGGACCTTGACGTGGACGGTGCGGCCGACGGGAACCGCCGAGGTCATGCGCCGGCCAGCCCCAGCACGTCGGCGATCGCGGCGGTGTCGACCGGGACGACGGTCGGCGTGATGTCCGCGCCGTCGGCCGTGCGGAGCGCCCACTGCGGGTCCTTGAGCCCGTGGCCGGTGACCGTCAGGACGACGGTCGCGTCCTTCGGGATCGCTCCGGCCTCGGCGCGCTCGAGGAGCCCCGCGACGCTGATCGCCGACGCCGGCTCGACGAAGACGCCGACCTCGCCCGCGAGGATGCGGTACGCCTCGAGGATCTTCTCGTCGCTGATCGCGCCGAAGTAGCCGTCGCTGACGGTGCGCGCGTTGAGGGCGAGCTCCCACGAGGCCGGGTTGCCGATCCGGATCGCGCTGGCGATCGTCTCGGGGTGGCGGACCGGGGCGCCGTGCACGATCGGAGCGGAGCCCTCGGCCTGGAAGCCGAACATGCGCGGGAGGCGGGTCGACTCGCCGCGCTCCAGCTCCTCCGAGTAGCCGCGGAAGTAGGCGGTGTAGTTGCCCGCGTTGCCGACCGGGACGATGTGGAAGTCCGGAGCATCGCCCAGCACCTCGACGACCTCGAAGGCCGCGGTCTTCTGGCCGGCGATGCGGTCCGGGTTCACCGAGTTGACCAGGTGGACCGGGTAGTTCTTCGCGAGGTCGCGGGCGATGTCGAGGCAGTCGTCGAAGTTGCCCTGCACCTGCAGCAGCTGCGCGTTGTGCGCGATTGCCTGGCTGAGCTTGCCCAGGGCGATCTTGCCCTCCGGCACCAGGACGGCCGCGGTGATGCCGGCGTGCGTCGCGTAGGCGGCGGCCGACGCGGAGGTGTTGCCGGTCGAAGCGCAGATGACGGCCTTCGCGCCGTGCTCGACGGCCTTCGAGATCGCCATGGTCATGCCGCGGTCCTTGAAGGAGCCGGTCGGGTTCATGCCCTCGTACTTGACCCACACCTTCGCGCCCGTGCGTGCCGAGAGGGCCGCCGCGGGGATGAGCGGCGTGCCGCCCTCGCCGAGAGTGATGACCGGGGTCGCCTCGGTGACATCGAGGCGGTCCGCGTACTCGTGCAGGACTCCGCGCCACTGCTTGGCCATCTCAGGCTCCTTCAACTCGTAGAACGGACGTCACGGCGCCGACGAAACCATGCGAATGGAGGGCGGTGACGGTGGCCGCCAGATCGGATTCCGCCGCGGCGTGCGTGCCGATGACCAGGGTAGCGGTCGGCTCGCGCCCCTCCGCACCGCCCTGCTCCTCCAGCGGGTCGGCGCCGGGCGGGGTCTGCACCAGGGTCTCGACCGAGACGCCGTGATCGGCGAAGACGCCCGCGATCTGCGCGAGCACGCCGGGGCGGTCGAGCACCTCGAGGGTGACCTGGTACCGGGTCGTGACGTGGCCGATCGGGAGGACCGCGAGCCCGGAGCTCGCGCTGGTCACCAGGCCGGGGCCGCCGACGACGTGGCGGCGGGCGGCCGAGACGACGTCGCCGAGGACGGCGGAGGCCGTCTCGATCCCGCCGGCGCCGGCGCCGTAGAACATCAGGTCGCCGGCCGCCTCCGCCTCGACGAAGACCGCGTTGTTGGCCCCGTGCACGGCCGCGAGCGGGTGGGAGCGGTGCACGAGCGCGGGGTAGACCCGCGCGGACACGCCCTCCACGCCGGTCTTGGCGTCGGTCAGCCGCTCGCAGATCGCGAGCAGCTTGATCACGTAGCCGGAGTCGCGGGCCTGGTCGACCTGCGCCTTCGTGATGCCGGTGATGCCCTCGCGGTGCACCAGGGCGACCGGGACGTCGGTGTGGAACGCGAGGCGGGCGAGGATCGCCGCCTTCTGCGCCGCGTCGTAGCCCTCGATGTCGGCGGTCGGGTCGGACTCGGCGTAGCCGAGCTCGGTCGCGCGGGCGAGCGCGTCCTCGAGGCTCGCGTGCTCGGTGTCCATCCGGTCGAGGATGTAGTTGGTCGTGCCGTTGACGATGCCGAGGATGCGGTGGACCCGGTCGCCGGCGAGGCTGTCGCGCAGCGGCCGTATGATCGGGATCGCGCCGGCGACGGCCGCCTCGTAGTTGAGCTGGGCGCCCACCTGGTCGGCGGCCTCGAAGAGCTCGTTGCCGTGGGCGGCGAGCAGCGCCTTGTTGGCCGTGATCACGTCCGCGCCCGACGAGATCGCCGTGAGGATGTGGCTGCGGGCGGGCTCGAGCCCGCCGATCAGCTCGACCACGATGTCGGCGCCCAGGATCAGCGACTCGGCGTCGGTGGTCAGGAGGTGCTTCGGGATGTCGGCGGTGCGGGGCGCGTCCACGTCCCTGACGGCCACGCCCACGAGCTCCAGCGGCGCCCCCACGCGCTGGGCGAGCTCGTCGCCGTGGTCGAGCAGGAGGCGCGCCACCTGGGCACCGACGGACCCGGCACCCAGCAGGGCGACGCGGAGGCTGCGGTACTCGATCATCGGGAGGTGGCCTTTCGTTCGATGCCGGCGTCGCGGCGGAGGAGGTCCTCCTCGGTCTCGCCGCGCACGAGGACGCGCGAGCGCCCGTCGCGGACGGCGACCACCGGGGGGCGCCCGAGGTAGTTGTAGTTGCTGGCGAGCGACCAGCAGTAGGCGCCGGTCGCGGCGACGGCGAGCAGGTCGCCCGGCCGCACGTCCGCGGGCAGGAAGTCGTCGTGGACGACGATGTCGCCCGACTCGCAGTGCTTCCCGGCCACCCGCACGAGGGCGGGCTCGGCCGAGGAGGAGCGGTCGGCGATCCGCGCCGTGTAGTCGGCGCCGTAGAGCGCCGGACGGGCGTTGTCGCTCATGCCGCCGTCGACGCTGACGTAGCGGCGGACCGCGGTCGAGCTCTCGGAGCCGACCGTCACGTCCTTCACGGTGCCCACCTCGTAGAGGGTGACGCCGGCGGGCCCGATCAGCGAGCGGCCGGGCTCGATCGCGATGTGCGGCACCGGGACGCCGCGGGCGGCGCACTGCTCGGCCACCGCGTCGGCGACGGCGGCCGCGATCTCGGCGATCGGCGTCGGGTCATCGGCGCTGGTGTAGGCGATGCCGAAGCCGCCGCCGAGGTTGAGCTCCGGCACGGGGCCGTCCGCGAGCAGAGCCGCGTGGACGTCGAGCAGGCGCGACGCCGACTCCGCGAACCCGGCGGAGCCGAAGATCTGGGATCCGATGTGGCAGTGCAGCCCGAGGAACCGCAGGGAGGAGAAGGAGCGGATGCGGGCGACCGCGGCCGGGCAGTCGGCGAGTGCGAGGCCGAACTTCTGGTCCTCATGCGCCGTGGCGAGGAACTCGTGGGTGTGCGCGTGCACTCCGCTGTTGACCCGGAGGCGCACCGCCTGCACGCGGCCGTGCCGCTCGGCCGCGGCTGCGACGCGCTCGATCTCGACGAGGCTGTCGAGCACGATCGTGCCCGCGCCCACCTCGACGGCCCGGTCGATCTCGCGGAGCGACTTGTTGTTGCCGTGGAGGCCGAAGCGCTCGGGCTCGATCCCGGCGGCGAGCGCCACCGCCATTTCGCCGCCGCTGGAGAGGTCGAGGTTCAGGCCCTCGTCGCGCATCCAGCGGGCGACCTCGGTCGAGAGGAACGCCTTGCCCGCGTAGTAGACCGTGACGCCGGTGCCGATGCGGCCGAGCTCGCGAGCGAAGACCTCGCGCATCTCCACGGCTCGGCGGCGGGCGTCGGCCTCGTCCACCACGTAGAGAGGAGTGCCGTGCTCGCGCACCAGCTCGGCGACGGGCACTCCGGCGATCCGGATCCCGCCGTCCTCGCCGCGCTCGGCGCTGTCCGGCCACACGCCGTCGGCCAGGGCGTTCGGGTCGGCGGGCGTGTGCAGCCACTCAGGCGCGAGCGGATGCCGGGGGGCGCGGGCGCGGGCGTCGACGGTGTCCACGGGTGAGACCTCACAGGAGAGAGTGGGAGCGTCACTGCGGGGCGAGCGGGTCCGGATTGACCCCTGAAGCCAGCGATGTCAGTGTTCGGCCCGCGGAAGACGCCGGCACAGGGCTCCGATCCTACCGGTCCGGGGCGGCGGCGCCGCGCGGGCTCAGGCGCAGGTGCCCGGTTCCTGCTCCGCGGGGTCGCTGAGGAACGTCGGAGAGAGCGCGAAGCTCGCGTTCAGCGACTCGTCGGCGACCTCGACCCCGGTCAGCGTCAGTCCGCGCGGTACCGAGTCCGCGATGCACACGGACGACGGAGCGAGCAGGTCGCCGGAGACGGCGCCGAAGCGGTCGCGGAAGTCGGTCGCCGAGAAGGTCGCACCGGCGGCGGAGACCTCGGCCGGGGTCAGCCGGATGGCGCCGTCCACGGCGGCGAGCTCCATCCCCACGCCCGCGCCGAGCCGGAGGCCCAGCACCTCGACGGAAGCGGTCACGCGCACGAGCGGAGCGTCCAGCGTCACCTCGTCGACAGGAACGGTGCTGCGCTCGGTGACGAGCCGCGAGACCGAGGCCGCGTCGATCGCGACCGTCGTGCTGCCCGACTCGACAGCTCCGACGCCGCTCACCGGCACCCCGATCAGGGTCGCGGCGACGTCGCCGTCGAGCTCGCCGAACGTCACGTCCGAGCTGCGCAGGTCGAGCCGGTCCAGCCGCCCCGAGACGAGCTGCGGGAGAACGGCCCAGCCGGCGACGTCGACGTCCACCGCCCGGTCCGCGGGCAGTGCGAGCGCCTCGCGGAGGCTCGCGGCGGCGCGGTCCGCGACGGCGCGGCGGGCGAGCGAGTCGCCCACCACTGCCGCGACCACGAGCAGCACCAGCACCACGACGACCACCACGGCCGCGCGTCCCCCGCGCCGGCGCCGCGGCGCCGCCCCCGACGCGCTCACATCCGGTCCGGGGCCGTGACGCCCAGCAGGGAGAGCCCGTTGCGGAGCACCTGCCCGGTCGCCTCGTTCAGGCGCAGCCGGGTCGAGTGCACGGCCTCGACCGGGTCCTCGCCCTGCGGCACGACCCGGCAGTTGTCGTACCAGCGGTGGTAGAGGCCGGCGACCTCCTCGAGGTACCGCGCGACGCGGTGCGGCTCGCGCAGCTCCGCGGCGTGCGCCACGATGCGCGGGAACTCCTGCAGGCCGCCGAGCAGCGCCGACTCGGTCGGATGCACCAGCGTCTCGGGCGCGAACGGCTCGACGGGGACGCCCGACGCCGCGGCCTTCGCCGCGACCTGGCGGGTGCGCGCGTGGGCGTACTGCACGTAGTAGACGGGGTTGTCGTTGCTCCGCTTGGTCAGCAGGTCGAGGTCGATGTCGAGGGTCGAGTCGGCCGAGGAGCGCACCAGCGAGTAGCGCGCGGCGTCCACGCCGACGGCCTCCGTGAGGTCCTCCATCGTGACGACGGTCCCCGCCCGCTTGGACATCCGGACCGCCTCCCCGTCGCGGAGCAGGTTGACCAGCTGGCCGATCAGGATCTCGAGGTTCACGCCCGGGGTGTCGCCGAACGCCGCGCACATCGCCATCATCCGGCCGATGTAGCCGTGGTGGTCGGCGCCGAGCATGATGATCGCCCGATCGAAGCCGCGCTCGCGCTTGTCGAGGTAGTAGGCGAGGTCGCCCGCGATGTAGGCCGCCTCCCCGTCGCTCTTGATGATGACGCGGTCGCGGTCGTCGCCGAACGAGGTGGTCCGCAGCCAGGTGGCGCCGTCCGCCTCGAAGATGTGCCCGAGCTCGCGGAGGCGCTCGATCGCGCGGTCGACGGCACGCGACTCGTGCAGGGAGTTCTCGTGGAAGTACACGTCGAAGTCGACGCCGAACTCGTGCAGGCTCTGCTTGATCTCGCCGAACATCAGCTCGACGCCGATCGAGCGGAAGGTCTCGGCGAGCTCCTCCTCGGGCAGGACGGCGAGGTCGCCCGGGTAGGCGGCCGCGACGCGCTCGGCGATGTCGCCGATGTAGGCGCCGCCGTAGCCGTCCTCCGGGGTCGGCTCGCCGCGGTGGGCGGCGAGGAGGCTCCGCGTGAAGCGGTCGATCTGCGCGCCGTGGTCGTTGAAGTAGTACTCGCGGGTCACCTCGGCGCCCTGCGAGAGGAGCATCCGGGCCAGGCTGTCGCCGACCGCCGCCCAGCGCGTCCCGCCGATGTGGATGGGGCCGGTGGGGTTGGCGGAGACGAACTCGAGGTTCATCCGGACGCCGGCGTAGGCGGACCCGGTGCCGTAGGCCTCGCCCGCCTCGACGATCGCGCCGGCCAGGGCACCCGCGGCCGCGGCCTCGAGCCGGACGTTGAGGAAGCCGGGACCGGCGACCTCGACCGTGGCGACGCCCTCGACCGCGCCCAGCCCCTCGGCCAGCTCGGCGGCGAGCTCGCGCGGGTTCGCGCCGACCCGCTTCGCGAGCTTCATCGCGATGTTCGAGGCCCAGTCGCCGTGGTCGCGGTTCTTCGGGCGCTCCAGCACGACGTCCGAGAGCTCGACGCCCGCATCGCTCCCCCGTCGCTGCACGGCGTCGAGGACGAGGGCGTGCAGGGAGGCGGCGAGCTGTTCGGGAGTCACGGGGAGCGATTCTACCGGCCGCCGCGCCCGCGCCCCCCGTCCCTCCTGCACCGCGGGGCCGCTCGGCAGGGCGGCGTTGCTAGGGTGCGACGCATGCGCCGTCCCGCCGCCCTCCTCCTCGTCGCCCTCGCCGCGGCGGCCCTCTCCGGCTGCTCCCCCGCGGCCGACCCGGAGCCGAGCGCGAGCGGCGCCGTCAGCGGCACGCCGATCCCCCTCGCCTGCGAGCAGCTGGTCCCGGCCTCGGCGCTCGCGGGCCTGTGGGGCGGATTCTCCCCGGACGACGGCATCGGGACCACCGCCGTCTCCGAGGAGATCGCCCAGTACGACGGCCTGGTCTGCGGATGGTCCGACGATTCGGGCGCGGAGCTGCAGCTGGCCGTGGCCCACCTCGACCCCGCGGTGATCGAGGCGCTCAAGAACGAGTTCTTCACCACCAGCAAGGCCGTCCCCACCTACGGCAAGCCGCCGGAGATCGAGGGCTACTACCAGGTGGCCGAGGGGCGGGGCGTCGCGGACGCCTTCGTCGGCGAGTACTGGATCGAGGCGTCCAGCGCCTCCTTCGTCGAGCCGGGCGACCCCGAGCCGCTCGTGCGGTCGGCGATCGGCGTCCTCGCCGACTGAGCCCCGGCGTCAGCCCAGGCGCACCGGCGAGACGTGGTCGTCGACGAGCGCCGCGTCGCAGTCGGCCTCCACGCTCATCCCGGTCAGGCGCAGGTCCGTCAGGTAGCTGCTGAGGAACGCGGTGTCGGCCGTGTCCCGGCCGGACGAGATGCGCAGCATCGACCCGCGCGGAGCCAGCCGGGTCGCGTCCACGACGTGCCAGGCGCCGCCGACCCAGGCCTCCGTGACCGCGTGGAAGTCCCGCGGCTCGAGGCCCGGCGCGTAGACCGCTGTCACCCGAGCGGGGATGTCGAGAGCGCGGAGCAGCCCGGCGACCGTGTGCGCGAAGTCCCGGCACACGCCCTGGCCGCTCTCGATGACCTGCGCCGCTCCCCCGGTGCCGACCGTCGAGCCGTAGACGTACGACAGGTGGCCGTGCACCCATTCCTCGACGGCCGTCAGCGCCTCGAAGCCCCGGGCCCGCCCGAACTCGCGCCGGGCGATCCCTCCGAGCACGTCCGCCTCGGCGTACCGGCTCGGCCGCAGGTACTCGACGAGCTCGAGCTCGCTCGGCTCGTCCGGAGCGCCGTGGCCGGCGACCCGCGCCCGGTACTCGACCCGCAGGTCGCCCTCGTTCCCCGCGACGCGGTGCACGCGGGCGCCGTGCCGCGCCGGGAACTCCCGCACCGGCACGTCCTGCCCGTCGAGCCGGACGGTGAAGGAGTCCTCGAACGAGTCGCCCGTGGGCGTCGCCGCCACCAGGAAGATCAGGTCGGTCGGGCCGTTCAGACGCAGATCCAGCGAGGCGGAGACAGTGCGCAGCATGGCTCCATCGTGGCATGCGCGAGGACGGCTCCCGGCGTCGGGGCCCGCCCCGCCCGGGTGCTAATGTGGTCAGGCACTCCTGGCCCCCATAGCTCAGGGGATAGAGCACTGCCCTCCGGAGGCAGGGGCGTAGGTTCGAATCCTACTGGGGGCACATCCGCGGTCCTCCGCTCTCCTCCCTCGCACATGGGCGCTCAGCTCCGGTGCTCGACGCCCCTCGAGGCGCACCCCTCCACCACGGACCGAGCGGCGTCACCCGGTGGGCGACCGAGTCCGACCGTGGCGCTCCTCACCCGGCGCTCCGACCCTCCCCGGACAGCACGAAGGCCCGCGATCGTCGATCACGGGCCTTCGGGACGTTCACCACCGGCACTCGGCCGGTCGGGCTCACTCGTAGAGGTGGAAGGTGCCGGCGCAGGCGGCCGAGCAGAAGCCGTCGCGGCGACGGGCCGAGGCCGCTCCGCAGGCTTCGCAGCGGCGGCGTCCGAGCATCCGCGAGATCAGGCTCTGAGGCGCCGACGCGACCACCGAGACCGGGGTGTCGGGGCGCACGGGGGCTCCCGTGGTCGAATCGAGCTGGATCCCAGCGATGTCGAGCGTGGCGCGAAGCATCCGTGTTCCTTCCGATCGGTGAACCATGTGCGAGCACTGCATTGCCAGTCCCTGAGATTCTGTGAAGGGCTTGACGCGGCTCGCGATCGAGAGCAGCCGAAATCGACATCTGTCGGTCAGTCGGGATCGACCCGGGGAACGACGAACAGCCGCGGCCCCTCCTGGCGGAGAGAGGCACGGCTGTTCGGGTGTCGGGGATCGGTGGGCGGACGACGCCGGAGCTCATGGGAGCGGAGCGTCGGGCCCGGAACGACCGGGAAGTGGGCCTAGTACGCGCCGCTGGTGCTCCGGGTGTCGATCGCCACCGTCTGTGCGGGAACCGGCGCCGGTCGCAGGGCGGGGAGCGAGGCGCTCCTGCCCGTGCGGAACGGCAGCAGGACGAGCATGACGGGGAGAAGGACGATCCACAGGAGGACCGACAGCGCGAGACGCGCCCAGATGGAAAGAATATTGAGCATGTTTGTGCCGCCTTCGGGTGACGGTAGAGGTGAACTTCGCGAACAGTATCATCAGGCCGACGGGGGGAGAAGAGTAGAATTGCGCCACTGATCGCGCCTCTCCCGCCACGCCCCCGAGCGGTCTGTCACTCCTCATTCGTCGCCCAGCGCCGATCGGATGGGTCGATCCCGCATCCGATCGACACACGGCCCGCGCAGTGCGTCCTCCTGAGGGCCGGGCCGTAGGGTGAGCGCGTGAAGATCCTTGTCGTCGAAGACGATCCAGCCATGGGTGAGGCCCTCGTCGGCGGCCTCGAAGACGCCGGCTACGAGGCCGTGCTCACCACGAACGGCATCGACGCGCTCGTCGCGTTCAGCAACGCCGAGTTCTCGGCCGCCATCGTGGACGTCATGCTCCCGGCGATGTCGGGCTTCGAGATCTGCCGCCGGATCCGCGAGCTCGGCCGGCCCACGCCGATCATGCTGCTGACCGCGCGGGACGCGATCGAGGACCGCGTCTTCGGGCTCGACGCCGGAGCGGACGACTACCTGACCAAGCCGTTCGCGTTCACCGAGCTCAACGCGCGCCTCCGGGCCCTCCTGCGCCGCAGCCCGTCGCTGATGTCCACCTCGATCGACGTCGGACGCATCACCGTGGACGGATCGAGCATCCGGCGCACCGCCGACGGCTCGCGCATCCACGTCAGCCCGAAGGAGCTCGAGCTCCTCAAGCTCCTCATCACTCCCGTCGGCTCCGTGGTGACCCGCCAGCGGATCCTCTCCGAGATCTGGGGCGGCGGCGAGATCGTCGACAACAACATCGTCGACCAGTACGTCAGCTACCTGCGCAAGAAGCTCCCGACCGAGGACACGGGCGTCAGCATCGTGACCGTCCGCGGCAAGGGCTACTTCCTCCGCCCGGTCGAGTAGCCCGTGTCGCGGATGAGCACGGCACGCCGCCGGGTCGGCGCGCTCTCGATCCGCGCGAGGATCACCGTGGGAACGGTCGCTGTGGCGACCGCCCTCTTCGCGCTCGCGGCGCTGCTCTTCTACCAGGTGGTCACCGGCATCGTCGACCGCAGTGAGCGGACGATCCTGATGTCGATCGAGGACGAGGTCCGCCGCGACATCTCGGCGGGCAACGTCCCGCGCACGCAGGGCTCGTCGACGGGTCAGCTGTTCCTCGCCCTCGCGCCCGACGGGAGCGTCAGCACCTCGACCATGCCCTCGCGCCTGAGCGGCGAGGTGCTCAGCGCTCTGGCGGAGGAGCCGGCCGACACCTCGCCCCGGTACGCCGACGTGACGACGGCGAACGGCAGCTACCTGGTCCGCTTCACGGCCATCGAGAGCGATCGCGGCGTCTGGCAGGTCGCCTCCGCCCGCGATCAGGCCGCGTCGCAGCTCGTCCTCGACGACTTCGCCCACGTGCTCGTCTACGCCGCGATCTTCCTCGTCGTCACGTTCGGGCTCGCCTCGTGGATCCTGACGGGCGCCGCCCTCGCCCCGGTGCGCCGGATGCGGGCGCGCGCGGATCACATCGCCGCCGAGCCCGGGCAGGGCGACCAGCTCCCGGTCGTCGGCACGCGCGACGAGATCGACGAGCTCGCGGTGACGCTGAACGCGTTCCTGACCAAGCAGACCGCATCGCTGGCCCGGGAGAAGCAGATGGTGTCGGATGCGAGCCACGAGCTCCGCACTCCCCTCGCCGCGCTCTCCGCGCAGCTCGAGATCGCCCACCACCGCGTCGACGATCCGGTCGCGGTCGACCGGGTCATCCTCGACGCGCAGAAGAGCGTCGACCGGCTCGTGCGCCTCGCGTCCGCCCTGCTCGATATCTCGCGCATCGAGAGCCGCACCGTCCGCCCGACCGCTCCCTTCGCCGAGCTCGTCGACGAGCTGGTGGGCGCCGTCGACCGCACCCGCCTGCTCGCCTCGGAGTCGGGGGTGGAGATCGACTACGAGATCGACGAGCGCGAGCCGGCCCGGCTCTACGCGGTCGCGTCCCAGGACTTCGGCCGGGTGATCGACAACCTCGTGAGGAACGCGATCCAGGCGATGAACGGCGGCGGCATGATCGTCGCCTCCCTCTCGCAGTCGGACGGGCGCCTGATGCTCAGCGTCTCGGACGACGGACCGGGGATGCCCGACGCCTTCATCCCGGTCGCCTTCGACCGCTTCTCCCGCCCGGACAACTCCCGGACCCTCGCCTCCGGCGGCAGCGGTCTCGGACTGGCCCTGGTGCACACCACCGTGCTCTCGGCCGGCGGGACGGTCGCCCTGGTCAACCGCTCCCCCCGGGGTCTCGCGGTCGACATCGTCCTCCCGCCCGTCGGCTCCGCCTGAGCCGCCCCGCCCCGGGAACGACGAAGGCCCCCGGCAGACCGGGGGCCTTCGCGGAGGATCGTCAGCGCGGGTCGTCCTCGGGGCGGACGGGCTGCGGCTGCGGGTCGCCGACCGCGGCGGGCGGCGGAGCCCAGGCCGTCTGCGGCGCCTCCGCCGGGGAGGTGCCGCCGTCGAGCAGGTTGCGCGCGCGGTTGACCACCTCGGGGTCCACGAGCACGGAGTAGCTGGTCGCGATCACCTGCATGGTCGAGGTGAAGTCGCGACGGCGGCGGTTCACGGCGTAGGAGGCGAGCCCGAAGAGCATCCCGAAGCCGGCGCCGAGGAGGACCGCCGCGATGAGGAAGGAGAGCTCCGTCGTCGGCGAGAAGATGATGAGCAGGAGGCCCAGGAAGACGCCGAGCCAGGCGCCGGAGGCCGCTCCGGCGAGAGCGACGCGGCCCCAGGTGAGCTTGCCGGTCACCCGCTCGACGCTCTTGAGCTCATTGCCGATGATGGCGAGCTGGCGCACCGGGAAGTCGGCGCGGGCGAGCACGTCGACGGCGGCCTGCGCCTCCTGGTACGTGTCGAACGTGGCGAGGATCTCCCCGCGCGGGATCGTGGGGAAGGCCGGCCCTCGGCCGCTGAACGGCGTCTGCTGAGTCACCCGGACAGAATCGCACAGGCCACTTGAAGGTCTCTGAACGGATTCGGAGAACCGGCCGAGGGCGAGCCGGGAACGCTCGGCGTCCGCCCGGCTGCACGGGACTAGGTTTGTAGCCGTGAGTTCCGCCAGAGTCTTCGTCGCGCGCTTGGCCGGATGCAGTGTCTTCGACCCGGCCGGCGATCGCGTCGGCAAGGTCCGTGACGTGCTCCTGGTCTACCGGCAGAACGACGCCCCGCGGGTGGTCGGCCTGGTGGTCGAGATCCCCGGGCGCCGTCGCGTCTTCGTGTCGATCGGCCGGGTCACCAGCATCGGCAGCGGCCAGATCATCACCACCGGGCTGATCAACGTGCGCCGCTTCGAGCAGCGGGGCGGCGAGGTCCGCGTCATCGCCGAGCTCCTCGGCCGCCGGGTGAGCTTCGTGGACGGCTCCGGTGACGCGGTCGTCGAGGACGTCGCGATCGAGGAGGCCGCTCCCGGCGAGTGGGAGCTCGCGCAGCTCTTCGTCCGCCGGCCCAAGACCAGCCCCTCCCCCTTCGCCAAGGGCGCGACCGCCTTCGCCGGCTGGCGCGAGGTCCGCGAGAGCGTCTCGACCGAGGCGCAGTCCGCCGAGCAGTACGTCGCCAGCCTCTCCGAGCTCAAGCCCGCCGACCTCGCCAGCACGCTCCTCGACCTGCCGCAGCAGCGGATGCTCGAGGTCGCCGGCGAGCTCTCGGACGACCGCCTCGCGGACGTGCTCGAGGAGATGCCCGAGAGCGAGCAGGTCGAGATCCTCGGCCGGCTCGACGACGACCGCGCCGCCGACGTCCTCGACCAGATGCAGCCGGACGACGCGGCCGACCTGATCGCCCAGCTCTCGGAGGAGCGCGGCGAGGCGCTCCTGGAGCTGATGGAGCCCGAGGAGGCGGACGACGTCCGCATGCTCCTCACCTACGCTCCGGAGTCCGCCGGCGGTCTGATGACCACGGAGCCGATCATCGTCTCCTCCGAGGCGACCGTCGCCGAGGGTCTCGCCCTCATCCGCCGCCACGAGCTCGCCCCGGCCCTCGGCGCCGCCGTCTGCGTCACGCTGCCGCCCTACGAGCCGCCGACCGGCCGCTTCCTCGGCATGGTGCACTTCCAGCGAATGCTCCGCTACCCGCCGCACGAGCGCCTCGGCACCCTGCTCGACCAGAGCATGGACCCGATCACGCCCGAGACCTCGGCGGCCGAGGTCGCCCGGATCCTGGCCAGCTACAACCTCGTCTCGGTGCCCGTCGTCGACGCGTCCCACCGCCTCGTCGGCGTCGTGACCATCGACGACGTCCTCGACTACCTCCTCCCCGACGACTGGCGCAGCCACGGCGACGACGACGAACCGAGGAAGCCGGTGACGACGGCGACGCAGGGCGTCCCGCTCGTGCCGCCGGCACCCGCGGCGACAGGCAGGACACGACGGGGACGGAGGGGCGCGCGTGGCTAGGGACACCAAGCAGGACCGGCGCCTGGACGCTCCCAAGGGCTTGCGCACCCGCGTCCTCTCGCGGCGGAACCGCCCGAGCAGCGACCGCTTCGGCCGCCTGACCGAGTCGTTCGCCCGCGGCATGGGCACGCCGTGGTTCCTGGTCGGCATGACGATCTTCTGCGTCTTCTGGCTGATGTTCAACACCTACGGGCCCGCGGACGCGCGCTTCGACTCGCAGGCTCTCGGCTTCACGGTGCTGACGCTGATCCTCTCGCTGCAGGCCTCCTACGCCGCGCCGCTGCTGCTGCTCGCGCAGAACCGCCAGGACGACCGCGACCGCGTCCAGATCGAGCAGGACCGGCAGCGGGCCGAGCGCAACCTCGCGGACACCGAGTACCTCGCGCGCGAGGTCGTGGCCCTGCGCCTGGCGATCCGCGACATGGCGAGCAAGGACTTCATCCGCTCGGAGCTGCGCGGACTGCTCGAGGAGCTCGAGAAGGATCGGGCGCAGGAGCCCGAGCGGCGCGATGCCTGACGTCGCCGCCATCGAGACCGCCGTCAGGACGGCGCTGGCCCGCGTCGTCGATCCGGAGATCCGGAAGCCCATCACCGAGCTCGACATGCTCGAGTCGGTCGAGGCGGCCGTCGACGGAGCGGTCCGCGTCACGATCCGACTGACCATCGTCGGCTGCCCGGCCGCCTCCGCGATCGAGCGTGACGTGCGCGAGGCCGCGGCCTCGGCTCCCGGAGTCACGGCGGTCGACGTCGTGGTCGGAGTCATGACGTCGGCGCAGCGCACCGCCCTCACCGAGCGCCTCCAGGGCGGCCGCCGGAGCATGCCCTTCGGCCCGGACTCGCTCACCCGCGTGTACGCGGTCACCAGCGGCAAGGGCGGCGTCGGCAAGTCGACCGTCACCGCCAACCTCGCGGTCGCCCTCGCTCAGCGGGGTCTCGCGGTCGGCCTCGTGGACGCCGACGTGCACGGCTTCTCCATCCCCGGCCTGCTCGGCTTGATGCACGACGGGCGCGTCGCGGGGCCCACCCGCGTCGGCGAGCTGATGCTGCCGCCGGTGGCGTACGGCGTGAAGGTCATCTCGATCGGGATGTTCCTCGAGGGCGACACCCGCGGGGCGGCCGTCTCCTGGCGCGGGCCCATGCTGCACCGCACGATCTCCCAGTTCCTCACCGACGTGTACTTCGGCGACCTCGACGTGCTCCTGCTCGACCTGCCTCCCGGCACGGGGGACGTGGCGATCTCCATCGGGCAGCTGCTCCCGCATGCGGAGGTCCTCATCGTCACCACACCGCAGCCGGCGGCCGCCGACGTGGCCGAGCGCAGCGGCGCGCTCGCCCGCCAGTCGGGTCAGCGCATCGTCGGAGTGGTCGAGAACATGTCCGGACTCCCCCAGCCCGACGGCTCGGTGCTGGAGCTCTTCGGCAGCGGAGGCGGCGCCGAGGTCGCGCGTCGGCTCACCGCGGCGGGCGACGAGGTGCCGCTGCTCGCGTCGCTGCCGATCTCCGTCGCGCTGCGGGCGGGGGGCGATGAGGGCGTGCCCGTCGTCGTCGGCGATCCGGAGGATCCTGCTGCCCGGGCGATCGACGCCCTGGCAGCGACGCTCGCCGCGCGGCCGCGGGGACTGATCGGCCGTCGGCTTCCGCTCGCCGTCGGCTGACGCCTCCGCGCGGCTTGGTGCGGACGGCGTCGGTCGGGACGCCCGCCCGGCGCTCCTCGCGGAGCAGGGCTCAGGTGGCCTCGGAGTCGATCGGCGGCGGCGCGACGCTCGAGAGCGTGCCGGACGAGACGGAGCGCTGCATCGTCGTGTAGTAGCTGTCCTGCGCGGAGCCGGTGCCGCCCGGCACGACCGGAGCGGCGACAGCGGTGGGCGGCTTCACGGTGGGGGCCGGATCGTCCTCGAGCAGGGCGTCGCGGATGATGCGGCGGGGATCGTACTGGCGCGGGTCGAGCTTCTTCCAGTCGACGTCGTTGAACTCGTCGCCCATCTCGTCCTTGACGCGCTCCCGGGCCTGCGTGGCGAATCCGCGCACCTTGCGCACGAGCTGCCCGAGCTGGGCGGCGTAGTGCGGGAGGCGGTCGGGACCCAGCACGAAGACGGCGATGACCCCGATGATGAGGAGCTTGTCGAACGTCAGACCGAACACGAGGACAACACTAACCCGCCGCGCCTCCCTCGCGGAGCCCGCGCGCCACCGTACCCTGACGATGCCCGGGCGCGATCCGCCCGGTGCACCGATCAGAGGAGCGCCCCCGTGTCCGACAAGGATGCCAACTGGAAGTACGCCGAGGACGCGGTCGTCGAGTCGGAGGCCATCGCCTCGGCCCGCCGGCTCTCGGTCGAGCTGGGCATCGACGCCGTCTCCCCCTCGATCGGCGCGCAGGCCGCGCTGGTCGCCGCCGCGGCGCGCGCGACCTCCATCATCGAGATCGGCACCGGCACCGGAGTGAGCGGCCTGTGGCTGCTCGACGGCGCCCCCGAGGCCATGCTCACCTCGATCGACTCCGAGGCGGTGCACCAGCAGCACGCGCGCGCCCAGTTCCACGAGGCGGGCATCTCGCCCAACCGGCTGCGGCTCATCCCGGGCCGCGCCCTCGAGGTGCTGCCCCGGATGAACGAGAACTCCTACGACATCGTCTTCGTCGACGGCGATCCGCTGCAGGTCATCGAGAACGTCGAGCACGCGCTGCGGCTCGTCCGTCCGGGCGGGACGGTCCTCGTCCCCCACGCGCTCTGGCGCGGACGCGTGGCCAACCCCGCGCAGCGCGACGAGATCGCGACGGCGTTCCGCACGCTGGTGGCCGAGGTCTGCGCCTCCCCCGCCGTGGTCAGCGTGCTCTCGCCGATCGGCGACGGCCTGCTGCAGGCCAACAAGCGCCGCGCCTGACGAGCGCGGCCGACCGAGGAAAGACGGAACGCCCGCCGCACGGTGTGCGACGGGCGTTCACGACGGTGCGGATCAGGCGGGAGACACCACCGACGCGAGCGCGTCGTGCAGCTCTTTCGCCTCTGCATCGTTGACCGAGACGACGAGGCGTCCGCCTCCTTCGAGCGGAACGCGCACGACGATGAGTCGGCCCTCCTTAACAGCCTCCATCGGTCCGTCTCCGGTCCTCGGCTTCATGGCCGCCATAGAGTTCCCCTTTCGTGACGTATCCCCCTATTATCGTGCATCCGCGGGGGTGTTCCGAACCGCGCCCGGAAGTCGGGCGTCAGCCGATCACGGCGGGGACCAGTCGCCCGGGGTGAACACCCAGCACAGCAGCACCCAGACGATCTGCCCGACGATCGATGCGGCCACCACGAACACCCTCAGGAGAGTCGACCGCGGCACCGCGAGCGCCCCGGCCAGCGGGAACATCGGCATCAGGATGCGGAACGTGCTCGACTGCGGGTAGAAGAACGCGAAGAGGTAGATCGCGTAGCCGCCGACCCAGAGCCGCGAGAAGACGTCGAGGCTGCGCGTGGCCCGCGAGAACAGGATCGCCAGGAATCCGAGCACCACCACGACGGTGATGCCCATGCCCGTGATCGGCGAGCCGAACCAGAGGCCTCCCCACCAGCCTCCACCGGCGAACCAGGAGGTGAAGGGGATGAGCTCGCCCTCGCCGATGAAGACGCTGCGCCAGGCGAGCTCGGTGTCGGTGTAGGCGGTGAAGGAGCCGGTCACGGCCCAGGCGATGAGCAGCCAGGCGAAGCCCACCGCGAGGGACCAGACCGTGAGGGCGACCGTGAAGGCGAACTCCCGGCGGGCGAACGGCTCGGTGCCGTGCACGTGGCGCCAGACGCGGTAGAGGAAGTAGAGGCCCGTCATCGCCGCGATCGCGAGGCCGCTCGGGCGCAGGAGCCCCACGACCAGCACGACGGGGAACGTCCAGATCCACTTGCGGCGCACCAGCAGGAGGAGCAGCACGGCCGTCAGGAGGATGCCGCCGGACTCCGCGTAGCCGATCTGCAGGATCGGGGACGTCGGAGCGACGCAGAAGAAGACGATCCCCATCAGCGCCTGGCCCTCGCTGAGCGAGACGCGGAACAGCCGGTAGATCACCAGGCACGCCGCTGCACTGCAGACCAGGGCGACGAGCACCGCCGCGTTCGCCCAGTCGAGCCCGGTGATGTTCATCAGGCCGCGGACGGTGAACGGGTAGACGGGCATGAACGCCCAGGGGTTCTGCTCCACGGCTCCGGACGGCGAGAGCGGCAGGACCGACGGGTACCCCGTCATCCCGATCCGCTCGTACCAGCCGCCGTCCCACGTCGTCGCGAACCGGACGTAGGTGTCGCGGAGTCCCGTCCACTCGACGCCCTGACGCACGGCGCCGACCCGGAGCATGATCACGGTCGTGACGACCCGCGACACGGCGAAGACCAGGAGCACCTGGATCCACCACGGGATCCTCCGGAGCAGACCCCAGCGGGAGCGGGACGGAGAGGCGTCCTCCGTCTCCGGCGCGATCGCGGTGGCGCTCACGCGAGCGGCCCGCGGTCCGTCGAGGAGGCGGTCGTCAGCGGGGAGCGGGCGGGTGTCGCCGCGGCTCGCCGGCGGGTCGGCCGGAGGAGGGGCGACGCGTGTCGCGGCTCACCGGCTGGCGTGAGGGGAGACATTCCGACGAGCATACCCGTGCGGGAGTCGGGAGTCCCCGGAGGAGCACCGCGCCGGGCGGGCGCGCGGCACGATCACGGCGGAGTCCAGTCCGATCCGGCGACGGCCCAGCAGATCGAGATCCAGACGACCTGGCCGCCGATCCCGAGCAGGACCAGCGCGACGCGGAAGACCGGCGAGCGCGGCACCGCCAGCGCTCCGACGAGCGGGAACATCGGGCTCAGCAGCCGGAAGGTGCTCGACTGCGGGAAGAAGAACGCCAGCAGGTAGACGCCGTACCCGGCGACCCAGGCCCGGCTGAAGAGATCGAGCCGCCGTGTCCACGGTGCGGCGAGGATCCCGACGAACGCCGCCAGGAGGAGCACCACCAGCACGACGCCGACGGCCGGAGCACCGAACCACCACGAGCCCCACCAGGCGCCGCCCTGGAACCACGGAGTCAGCGGGAGCAGCTCCTGGTAGCCGATGTAGACCGCACGCCACGCCAGCTCGGTGTCGGTGTACGCGGTCATCGACCCGGTGACGACCCACGCCACGGCGGGCCAGAGGAAGCCGACCACGAGCCCCCACGCCGTCAGGCCCACGGCCGGCAGCCACTCCGACCGCGGGAACGGCTCCGTGCGGCGCCGGACGAACCGGTAGACGACGTACAGGCCGAGCGCGGCGGCGAAGGCGAGCCCGCTCGGCCGCGTCAGGCCCAGCAGCAGCACGACGGGCACGACAGCGAGCCAGCGCCGCCGCACCAGGAGGAGGAGCGTGACCGCGGTCAGCAGCATCGCCATCGACTCCGCGTAGGCGAGCTGCATCAGCGGCGAGGTCGGCGCCACGCAGAACAGCAGCACCGCCGTCAGCGACTGCGACTCGCCGAGGGAGTGCCGGAAGAGGCGGTACAGGACGAGGCAGGCTCCGGCTCCGCACAGGACGGAGACGGTCACGGCGGCCGGAGCCCAGGTGAAGCCGGTGAGCGCCATCAGCGCCTTCACGACGCCCGGGTAGAGCGGCATGAAGGCCCAGGCGTTCTCCCCCACGTGGCCGTCCTGCGTGATCGGCAGGAAGCCGGGGTACCCGGTGGCCGCGATGATCTCGTACCAGCGGCCGTCCCACATCGACGCGAAGGCCGAGTAGGACGGGGAGGGTCCGGTCCACGGGTTCGCGAGCTGGTGCGCGGCGAACTGCAGCAGGATCACCGTCGTGACCACGCGGGTCGCGATGTACACCAGGAGGACCCGCGCCCACCACGGGACCAGGCGCAGGCGGAGGCGGAGTCGGACGGGGACGGCCGTGGCGCTCGCGCTCACGAGGACGCGGTCAGCCAGCGGCGGAGGCCCTCGGCGCACTCGGTGATCTCGTGCACCGCCACGCGCTCGTCGTCGGCGTGGGCCCGGAGCGGGTCGCCCGGTCCGTAGTTGACAGCCGGGATGCCCATGGCGGAGAACCGCGCGACGTCGGTCCAGCCGTACTTGGGCTTCGCCTCGGCTCCGACGGCCGCGAGGAAGGCCTGGGCCAGAGGTGCGTCCAGCCCCGGGCGGGCGCCCTCGGCCAGATCGTCCACCCTCACCTCGAACCCCTCGAAGAGCTCCTCGAGGTGGGCGAGCGCCTCCTCCCCGGACCGGTCGGGGGCGAAGCGGTAGTTGACCTGCACCGTGCAGAGGTCCGGGATCACGTTGCCCGCGACCCCGCCGGTGACGCGCACGGCGTTGACGCCCTCGCGGTACACGAGGCCCTCGACCTCGACCTCGCGCGGTACGTAGGCGGCGAGGCGGTCGAGGATCGGCGCCGCCGCGTGGATCGCGTTCTCGCCGACCCAGCTGCGGGCGGAGTGGGCGCGGACGCCGCGGGTGACCACGTCGACCCGGAGCGTCCCGTTGCAGCCGCCCTCCACTGCTCCGCTCGTCGGCTCGCCGAGCACGGCGAAGTCGGCGGAGAAGAGGTCGGGGCGGTGCCGGGAGAGCCGGCCGAGGCCGTTGAGATCCGCTGCGACCTCCTCGTTGTCATACCACATCCAGGTGATGTCGACGGCCGGATCGGAGAGCTCGGCGGCGAGGACGAGCTGCACCGCCACTCCGGCCTTCATGTCGACGGTCCCGCGGCCGACCAGATGCTCGACGCCGTCGATCGTCTCGGCGACGACGGGCAGGTTGCCGTTGACCGGCACCGTGTCGAGGTGCCCGGCGATCACGACGCGCTGGGCGAGGCCGAGGTTCGTCCGCGCCACGACGGTGTGGCCGTCGCGGATGACCTCGAGGTGGTCGTACTGCTCGAGCGCCCACTGCACCGCGTCCGCGATCTCGAGCTCGTCGCCCGAGACGGACGGGATGTCGCAGAGGATCCGCGTCAGGGCGACCGGATCGGTGCGCAGATCGAGCGGAGGGGCGGTGGTCGGATCGGCCATGCGCCCCAGGGTAGCGGCCGGACGCTCCGCGCTACCCTGATCGGCATGACCCTCGAGCACTCCGCAGACTCCTCCGCGCCCGCCTCCGCCTGGGGATACGGGCTCGCCACCGTGGCCGACGACGGCACCGTCCTCGACACCTGGTTCCCGGAGCCCCGCCTCGGCACCATCCCGGCCGGCCGCGACCCCTGGATCGTGCCGGCGGAGTTCGAGGAGCAGGCCGGCGAGGATCCGCGCCGCGAGGTCCGCATCGACGTGGTCACGCTGCAGATCGACGTGCAGGCGCCGCCCGCCTCCACGTCCGACGCCTACCTGCGGCTGCACCTGCTCTCGCACCTCCTGGTCCGCCCGAACGAGGTGAACCTCGACGGCGTCTTCGCCCACCTGCCGAACGTGGTGTGGACGAACGCCGGTCCGGTCTCGCCGAAGTCGTTCACCCGCCTGCGCCCCTCGCTCCGGCGCCACGGCATCCAGGCCACCGGCATCGACAAGTTCCCGCGTCTGACCGACTACGTCACCCCGGCGAAGGTGCGCATCGCGGACACCTCGCGCGTCCGCCTCGGGGCGCATCTGGCACCCGGCACGACGGTGATGCACGAGGGCTTCGTCAACTTCAACGCCGGGACCCTCGGCAGCTCGATGGTCGAGGGGCGCATCTCGCAGGGCGTCGTGGTCGGCGACGGCTCGGACATCGGCGGCGGCGCCTCCATCATGGGCACCCTCTCGGGCGGAGGAGTGCAGCGCGTCTCGATCGGCGCGCGGGCCCTGCTGGGTGCGAACTCGGGCATCGGCATCTCCCTCGGCGACGACACCGTCGTCGAGGCCGGCCTCTACGTGACCGCCGGCACCAAGGTCGTCGTGGTCGGCGGAGCGCCGCGCGCCGACGGCGCCCCGCAGACCGTGAAGGCCGTGCAGCTCTCGGGCGTGCCGAACCTGCTCTTCCGCCGCAACTCCCTCACCGGGGCCGTCGAGGTCCTCCCCCGCACCGGCGCCGGCATCGAGCTGAACGCCGCCCTGCACGCCTGAGGACGGGCGTCCGGCGCCGCCGGGCCCAGCAGGCGGCACCCCGGGACGAACCGTGCTGATCGAGTCCGCGGCGACCACGCCGCTCTGCGTCCCGCCTCGAAGAAGCGGTTCGAGCCTCGGACGGCCGACGAGAGGCGGATGCGCCGCACGGCGAGAGCCCGCCCCCGGCGGGGACGGGCTCTCGGGGACCGGTCAGCGGTCGTTCGGCCAGTGGCGCTCGGGCGAGCCCATGTAGAGCTGCTGCGGGCGGCCGATCTTGGTCTGCTTGTCGGTGTTCATCTCACGCCAGTGGGCGATCCAGCCGGGCAGGCGGCCGATCGCGAAGAGCACGGTGAACATCCGGGTCGGGAAGCCCATCGCCTTGTAGATGACGCCCGTGTAGAAGTCGACGTTCGGGTAGAGGCGCCGCTCCTTGAAGTAGTCGTCCTCGAGCGCGAGGGCCTCGAGCTCCATCGCGATGTCGAGCAGCGGGTCCTTCACGCCGAGGGCCTGCAGGACCTCGGAGGCGCTCTCCTTGACCAGCTTCGCGCGCGGGTCGTAGTTCTTGTACACCCGGTGGCCGAAGCCCATCAGGCGCACGCCCTCCTCCTTGTTCTTCACCCGCTCGACGAACGTCGACACGCTCTCGCCCGACTCGCGGATCCGGCCGAGCATGGTGAGCACCGCCTCGTTCGCTCCGCCGTGCAGAGGGCCGAACAGGGCGTTGATTCCTGCCGAGACGGAGGCGTAGAGGTTCGCCTCGGTGGAGCCGACGAGGCGGACGGTCGACGTCGACGCGTTCTGCTCGTGGTCCTCGTGGAGGATCAGGAGGCGGTCGAGCGCCTTCGAGAGCACCGGGTCGACCTGGTACTGCTCGGCCATCGTTCCGAAGTTGAGGCGGAGGAAGTTGTCGACGAAGCTCAGCGAGTTGTCCGGGTAGAGGAACGCCTGGCCGATCGCCTTCTTGTGGGCGTACGCCGCCATCACGGGCAGCTTCGCCAGGAGGCGGATCGTGGTGAGCTCCACCGCCTCCGGATCCTTAGGGTTGGAGCTGTCCTCGTAGTACGTCGACAGGGCCGAGACCCCGGCCGAGAGCACCGACATGGGGTGCGCGCTGTGCGGGAGCGCGTCGAAGAAGCGCTTGAGGTCCTCGTGGAGGAGCGTGTGGCGGCGGATGCGCTCGTCGAAGCCCGCGAGCTCGTCGGCCGTCGGCAGCTCGCCGTAGATGAGGAGCCAGGCCACCTCGAGGTAGGTCGCGTTGGTGGCCACCTCCTCGATCGGGTAGCCGCGGTAGCGGAGGATCCCCTGGTCGCCGTCGATGTAGGTGATCTGCGACTTGGTCGCCGCCGTGTTCACGAAGCCGTAGTCGAGCGACATGAAGCCGGTCTGCTTCGACAGGGTCGAGAAGTCGATGCTCGAGGAGCCGTCGACGCTGCGCAGGACCGGGAAGTCCGCGGTGCGGTCGCCGAAGGTGAGCGTGACCTTCTCGGGGAGCTCCTGCTCCGCCGGCGCGGGAGGCGGCGTCGTGGCGCTCCCGGTCGCGGGCTCCGTGGAGCCCACCGTCGCGGTTCCGTCGCTCTGCGTGCCGGATTCGGTCACAACGCCTCCCAGGTCGTCGCGGTCGCACCCCGGAAGCGCTCGCGCGGAGCGGGCGGCGCCGGGTCTGGATCGTGGTGCAGCCGGGGCCTCGCGAGGCGCCGTCGACCGAACCACATACAGCCTATGGGCAAAGCGGGGGCACTGTGACATCGCCCAGCGCTGGGGCCGGGGCCTTGTCGGAACCCGCCAGGATCGGCCGGGTCGAGCGCCTCAGAGGCCGCCGGACAGGCGCTCGACGGCCGCGTCGATCCGCTCGTCGGAGGCCGTCAGCGAGAGGCGCACGTGCTCGGGGAAGCCCTCCCCGTAGAAGACGCCGGGGCCCGCGAGGACGCCGAGGCGGGCGAGCCGGTCGATGGACTCCCAGGCCGGGCGGCCCTCGGTCGCCCACAGGTAGAGGCCGGCCTCGCTGCGGTCGATCCGGAAGCCCGCGGACTCGAGGGCGGGCCGGAGGCGGTCGCGGCGGGAGCGGTAGCGTTCCTTCTGCGCGGCGACGTGCTCGTCGTCGGCGAGGGCGACGATCATCGCCTCCTGCAGCGGACCGGGCACGATCATGCCCGCGTGCTTGCGGACGGTCACCAGGCGCGCGATCAGGGCCGCGTCCCCGGCGACGAAGGCGGCGCGGTAGCCGGCGAGGTTCGACTGCTTGCTCAGCGAATAGACGCCGAGGACCCCGGTGCGGTCCTCCCCCACCACGCGCGGGTCGAGGACGCTCGGGATCGGCTCGTCGGCCCAGCGGCCGTCCCAGCCGAGCTCGGCGTAGCACTCGTCCCCCGCGATCACGGCGCCCAGCTCACGGGCACGCGCGACGGCGCGCTGCAGGGCGGGCACGTCGAGCACGGCGCCGTCGGGGTTGCCGGGAGAGTTGAGCCAGACCAGGCGTGTCGTCGCGGGCCACTCGGCGGGGTCGTCGGAGGCGAGCGCCTCGGCGCCGGCGATCGCCGCGCCCATCGCGTACGTCGGGTAGGCGGCGCGCGGATGCACGACCACGTCCCCCTCCCCGAGTCCGAGGAGGAAGGGTAGCCAGGCGACGAGCTCCTTGGAGCCGATCGTCGGCAGGACCTCGTCGATCCCGAGGCCCTCGACTCCGCGCCGCCGCGCGTACCAGGCGGCGATCGCCTCGCGCAGAGCGGGGGTGCCCACGATAGTGGGGTACGCGTGCGAGTCCGTCGCGCGGGCGAGCGCGTCGCGGATCGGGGCGGGCGTCGGGTCCACCGGCGAGCCGATCGACAGGTCGACGATCCCGCCGGGGTGCTCCGCCGCCGTGCGGGCGAAGGGCGCCATCAGGTCCCAGGGGTAGTCGGGCAGCGCGCCGAGGGCCACGGGAGCGGCCTCAGTGGCTCTGCGGAGGCAGCGCCGCGATGACCGGGTGGTCCTTCGCGATCGCGCCGACCTTGGCGGCTCCGCCCGGGGAGCCGATCTCGTCGAAGAACTCGACGTTGGCCTTGTAGTAGTCGGACCACTCCTCGGGGAGGTCGTCCTCGTAGTAGATCGCCTCGACGGGGCAGACCGGCTCGCAGGCACCGCAGTCCACGCACTCGTCCGGGTGGATGTAGAGCGAGCGCTCGCCTTCGTAGATGCAGTCGACCGGGCACTCGTCGATGCAGGCGCGGTCTTTGACATCGACGCACGGAAGTGCGATCACGTAGGTCACGGTGCTCCAGGTCCCTTCGAACAGTGTCTCTATCGTACGGGGGCCGACGGGGCGTCGGCGTCCGCGGGCCGCGGGGCGGCGGCGGGAGCGGCCGCCCGCAGCCGCGGCCACGCGATCACGACGAGGGCGATGAGGGCGGGGAGGAAGGTCCAGGCCACGCCGAGGCCGTTCGCCGGGACGAGGACGGATCCGCCGGTGCTGCGCAGGGCGAGCAGCCCGATCATCCCGAGCAGGCCCATCGCGGTGCAGAACGCGACGAACCGGTCGATGAGCACGAGGCGCAGCCCGAGCAGGAGCAGCAGCACGCCGGCGAGGGAGGCGGCGAGGCCGACCGGGAGGACGACACCGCCGACCGACACGGTGCTCTGATGGGCGACGGTCGTGATCGCCCCGACCACCGCGCCGACCAGGACTCCGGCGACGCCCGACAGCACACGCGATCCGAGCGTCGGACGCTCCTCCGGCAGCGGCGCCGGACGGCCCGCCTGCGCGACCGGGCGGAAGCGCTCGATGCGGCCGATGGGGAACGGCGGACCGCTCGAGAGCCGGGCCTCGTCGCCCTCGACCACCAGCTGCGTCGCGTGCGCCTCGAGGGCCGCGCGCTTGCGGGCGTGGTCCTCGGCGGACAGCTCGATCACGACGTCCCCGGGGAGGGGCGGGGCCGCGTCGGGGAGGACGGCGAGGAAGCGCAGGCCCAGGCGCTCGGCGGCGCGCTCGGCGACCCGGGCGGTGCGGACGTGGTCCGGGTGGCCGTAGCCGCCGCCCGCGTCGTACGACAGCACGACGCCCGCGTCGACCTGCCGCAGGACAGCGACGAGATCGGCCACCTCCTCGTCCTCGGACGCGGCGGTGAAGGACGCGGGATGCACCGGCTCGAGCGGCACCGGGACGCGGCCGGGTCCCCACTGCATGCCGGAGTCCCGGTAGACGCGCGGAGCGAGGCCGGGTGCGCGGGCGCCCGCCTCGCCGAGGAAGCGGTGGTCGGCGACGCCGAGGGCCGTCAGGGCGACGACGAGCTCGGTCGTCCGATGCGCGGCCAGCTCGGCCGAGCCCTCGAGCGGAGCGAGGTCCTCGGGGATGACCTCGCCGCACTCGCCCCGCGTGGCGGTGACGACGGTGACGGAGGCGCCCTGCGCCACCAGCTGCGCCAGGGTCCCGCCCATGGTGATCGTCTCGTCGTCGGGGTGGGCGTGCACCGCCACCACCCGCTCCGCTGCTGCGTCCCGGCCCGCGTCCACTCTCCGCCTCTCGTCCTGCGCGGCCTCCGCTGCGGGCGCTTCTGGACAGCGACCGGGCAGCGGACTACAGTCGACCCGGGTTAGGCAAGGCTTACCGAACAACGGAGCCCCGCCGACCGGATCGACTCGGGGCGGGAGTCGCCCCCTCCTCGTCCACCATCGACCAAGAGAACACGCGTGCTCGCAAACTACCTCATCGGCCTCCGCGAAGGCCTCGAAGCCGGCCTCGTGGTCGGCATCCTCGTGGCCTACCTGACCAAGCTCGGCCGGCGCGACGTGCTGCCGCGGCTCTGGACCGGCATCGCCGCCGCGATCGCGATCTCGCTCGTCACCGGTGCGATCCTCACTTGGGGCCCCTCGACCCTGTCGTTCCAGGCTCAGGAGCTCATCGGCGGCGGCCTCTCGATCCTCGCGGTCGGCCTGGTCACCTGGATGATCTTCTGGATGGGCGCGAACGCCCGCAGCATGAAGGGCGACCTCGAGTCCCGGCTCGACGGCGCCGTCGCGGGGTCGGCCCTCGGCATCGTGGTCCTCGGCTTCATCAGCGTCGGCCGCGAGGGCATCGAGACGGCGCTCTTCGTCTGGGCGAGCGTGTCCTCGAGCACTGCGGGGTCGGGATCCAGCGCGTGGGTCGGCACGGTCGGCGCGATGCTGGGCATCCTCAGCTCGGTCGTCATCGCGTACCTGATCTTCCGGGGCTTCGTCCGGATCGACCTCGGGCGCTTCTTCACCTGGACGGGCGGCTTCCTCATCCTCGTCGCGGCCGGCGTCCTCTCCTACGGCGTCGGCGACCTGCAGGAGGCGTCGCTCCTGCCCGGCTGGGGCACCCCGCTGTTCTCGCTCGGCCCGATCCTCCCGCCGCCCGTGACCGCCGTGGTCGGCGGCCTCTTCAACTACACGCCCGAGCCGACCGCTCTGCAGTTCGCCGCCTGGCTGCTCTACCTCGTCGTCGTCGGCGCCCTGTTCGTCCGCCAGGTCCGCCTGCGCGGTCCGCGACGGGGCAGCGCGGCCCCGGTCGCCGCTCCCGCTCCCACCTCCGTCTGACCCGCTCCGGCACCGCCGGCGCACTCGCCCCGATCCAGGAGAAGCATGTCCTCGCGCGCTCGTCCCACCCTCCCCCGCGTCACCCTCGGCCTCGTCGGCGCCGGCGCCCTGGCGCTGATCCTCACGGGCTGCGTGCCGAACACCCCCGCGTCCTCCTCCTCCGCCGCGCTCGACGTCGCGATCAGGGACGACGCCTGCGAGGTGTCGACGGCGACCGCCGAGGCGGGAGCGGTGACGTTCTCACTGACCAACGGCGGCTCGGACGTCAACGAGTTCGAGATCCTGGCCGAGGACAAGCTGCGGATCGTGGGCGAGAAGGAGAACGTGACCCCGGGCCAGAGCGTCTCCTACGTCGCTCAGCTCGAGCCGGGCACCTACTACACCGCCTGCAAGTTCCAGCAGGTCGGCGCCCCGGTCGGGCTGAGCGAGTTCACCGTGACCGGTGAGGCCACCGCGCAGTCGGCGGACGAGAAGGCGGCGACGGAGGCGGCGGTCACCAACTACGTGGCGTACGTGAAGTCGCAGGTGGGCGAGCTGCTCCCCGCGGTCGCCGAGTTCGCGCAGGCCTACGAGGCCGGCGACGACGAGAAGGCGCGCGGCCTCTTCGCGTCGACCCGCGTCTTCTACGAGCGGATCGAGCCGACCGCGGAGGCGTTCGGCGACCTCGACCCGCGCATCGACTACCGCGAGGTCGACGCCGTCGCCGAGGGCCTGGACTGGACCGGCTTCCACCGCATCGAGAAGGACCTGTGGGCCCCCGCGGAGGGTGCGCTCAACTCCGACGGCACGAGCGCGCTCCTCGACTGGGCGCCCTCCACCCCCGAGCAGCGCGCGCAGTTCGGCCAGGGCCTCGTCGACGACGTGCAGAGCCTGGCCGACCTCGTGAACGCGCCCGGCTTCACCGTCTCGGTGGGCGACATCTCCAACGGCGCCATCGGCCTGCTCGACGAGGTCGCGGCCGGCAAGATCACGGGCGAGGAGGACTGGTGGTCGAGCACCGACCTCACCGACTTCGCCGCGAACGTCCAGGGCGCGGAGGTGGCGTTCGGCAACGTCGAGCCGATCGCGACCGCCAGCGGCGACGAGGGCGCCGACCTCACCGGACGGATCACGCAGCGGTTCTCCGAGCTCGACGCCCTGCTCGCGCAGTACGGCTCGATCGACTCCGGCTTCGCCGCGTACTCCACCGTCACCGCGGAGCAGAAGAAGGAGCTCTCGGATGCGGTCAACGCTCTCTCCGAGCCGCTCTCGCAGCTGACTCACACGGTGCTGGGCGTCGAGGAGCCGGCCGCGTAGTGGGCGCCGAGCAGCTCGAGGGAGCCCGGCCGACGGATTCCGAGCAGCCCGCCGACGAGCCACGCCGCCTCTCGCGGCGCGGGCTGCTCGGCCTCGTCTCGGCGGGGACGGCCGGGCTGGCCGCCGGAGTGGGCGGCACGGTGGCCGTCACGTCGTCCGCGAGCGCGACGGCCTCCTCCGCCCCGCGCACCGTGCCGTTCTTCGGCGCGAACCAGGCGGGCATCACCACCGCCGCGCAGGACCGGCTGCACTTCGCCGCGTTCGACCTCGCCGCGGGCACCACGCGCGAGGACCTCGTCGAGCTCCTGAAGGACTGGACGCTCGCCGCCTCGCGGATGACCCAGGGCCTCGAGGTCGGCGAGACCGGCGCGGTGGACGGGCCGGACACGGCTCCCCCGGAGGACACCGGGGAGGCGCTCGGGCTCGACGCCGCGTCGCTCACCGTCACGGTCGGCTTCGGACCCACCCTCTTCACGGACGAGTCCGGCGCCGACCGCTTCGGCCTCGCCGACCGCCGGCCTCCGCAGCTGCAGGCCCTGCCCCGCTTCCGCGGCGACGCGCTCGTCCCGTCGGCCGGCGGCGGCGACCTCTGCATCCAGGCCTGCGCCGACGATCCGCAGGTCGCCGTGCACGCCATCCGCAACCTGAGCCGGATCGCGTTCGGCCGGGCCTCGCTCCGCTGGTCGCAGCTCGGCTTCGGCCGCACCTCCTCGACGTCCACCGCCCAGGCGACTCCGCGCAACCTGTTCGGCTTCAAGGACGGCACGGCGAACGTGAAGTCCGAGGAGGCCGACGCCGTAGAAGAGCACGTCTGGGTCCCCTCCTCCGACGGCCCCGCGTGGATGGTCGGCGGCAGCTACCTGGTCGCGCGGAAGATCCGGATGATCATCGAGACGTGGGACCGCAGCCAGCTGGGCGAGCAGGAGCGGGTCATCGGCCGCAGCAAGGGGTCCGGAGCCCCGCTCTCGGGCGGCACGGAGTCCACCGAGCCCGACTTCGCAGCGGCCGGCGCCACCGGTGCCCCGCTGATCGATCAGGAGTCGCACGTGCGCCTCGCGCACCCGAGCGTGAACAACGGAGTGCGGCTCCTGCGGCGCGGCTACAACTTCGTCGACGGCAACGACGAGCTCGGACGCCTGAACGCCGGGCTGTTCTTCCTCTCGTTCCAGCGCTCCCCGGAGCAGTTCGTCACCGTGCAGCGGAACCTCGCGACGGACGCGCTGAACGAGTACGTGAAGCACGTCGGCTCGGCCGTGTTCGCGGTGCCGCCCGGTGCTCGCGACGAGACCGACTTCCTCGGCTCCGGCCTCTTCGCCTGATCCCTGAGAGGACCCGCACTCCGTCCCAGGATCCGGCGGGCGCACTCCACGGCGCGCCGGAGCCTGCGCCCGTAGCGTCGTCGGCGATGTCCGGGAACAGTGCGAGAAGCGGCCTGACCAAGCGCGAGCGCCAGGAGCTCGCCCGAGCGCAGGCGCGGGAGCGCCGCGAAGCCGAGAGGCGCCGGCGGCGCCGGAACCGGCTGCTCGGGCAGGGCGGAGCGGTCGTCGGGCTCCTCGCGGTCGTGGCCCTGGTCTGCTGGAACGTCTGGTCGCAGCAGGAGGTCGCGAGCGCCGGCCCGGCGAACATGCTCAGCGACGGCATCGTCCTCGCGGGCGACGGCTCGGCCGTGACGGCGACGACGACCGCGGCGATCGCTCCGGGAGCCTCCCCCGTCCCGACCGACGAGAGCGCCACGCGGGCGGGCGGAGTCGTCGCCGTCGACCTCTACGTCGACTACCTCTGCCCGTACTGCGGGCAGTTCGAGAAGGCGAACGCCGAGCAGCTGCAGTCGTGGTTGACGAAGGGGGCGATCACGCTCGAGATCCACCCGGTGGCGATCCTCGACTCCTCCTCGGCCGGCTCCGAGTACTCCAGCCGGGCCGCGAACGCCGCGGCGTGCGTCGCCGACGAGGATCCGGACCGCTTCCTCGCCGTGAACGCGGCGCTCTTCGCGCAGCAGCCGGCGGAGGGGACGACGGGCCTCGACGACGACGCTCTGCGGGCGCTGGTGACCGGAGCGGGCGTCACCGACGACGACGTCCTCGCCTGCATGACCGCGGGCGAGTTCCGGCCCTGGGTGAAGGCCGCGACCGAGCGGGCCACCTCGCTCCCCCTCGCGAACTCCTCGCTGCCGACGCTCGAGTCGACGCCCACCGTGCTGGTGAACGGCGAGCAGTACACGGGGAAGCCGGACGACGCGGCGGCGTTCGTCTCCTTCGTCACCTCGACGCTCGAGGCGGAGTCCTCGACCCCCTCTCCCTCTCCGAGTCCGGCGGGCTGATCCGGACCGCGAGGGACGGGATCGGCGCTGCACGCTGCAGCACCGGGCGGAGACGACGAGACCGGCCGGAGCATCGCTCCGGCCGGTCTCGTCGTAGGCGGGCGCCGAGGCGCCCGGGGCTCAGCCCTGCTTCTTGAGGCGGCTCGTCATGCGCGCGCGGGCGTTAGCATCGAGCTCCACCTTGCGGATGCGGACGACCTCGGGGGTGACCTCGACGCACTCGTCCTCGCGGGCGAACTCGAGGCACTCCTCGAGCGTCAGCTGACGCGACGGCGTCATCGACTCGAAGGTGTCGGAGGTGGACTGACGCATGTTGGTCAGCTTCTTCTCCTTGGTGATGTTGACGTCCATGTCGTCGTTGCGCGAGTTCTCGCCGATCACCATGCCCTCGTAGACCTCCTCGGTGGGGTTCACGAAGAAGGTCATCCGCTCCTGGAGCGCGATGATGGCGAACGGGGTGACGACGCCGTTGCGGTCCGCGACGATCGACCCGTTGTTGCGGGTGACGATCGCGCCGGCCCACGGCTCGTAGCCGTGCAGGATCGCGTTCGCGATGCCGGTGCCGCGGGTGGTGGTGAGGAACTCGGTGCGGAAGCCGATCAGGCCGCGCGACGGGACGATGAACTCCATGCGGACCCAGCCGGTGCCGTGGTTCGACATGCCGTCCATGCGGCCCTTGCGGGCGGCGAGGAGCTGCGTGATCGCGCCGAGGTACTCCTCCGGAGCGTCGATCGTCAGGTGCTCGAAGGGCTCGTGCGTCTTGCCGTCGACCTGGCGGGTGACCACCTGGGGCTTGCCGACGGTCAGCTCGTAGCCCTCGCGGCGCATCTGCTCGACGAGGATGGCCAGCGCGAGCTCGCCGCGGCCCTGGACCTCCCACGAGTCGGGGCGTCCGATGTCGACGATCTTGAGCGACACGTTTCCGATGAGCTCGCGGTCGAGTCGGTCCTTGACCATGCGCGCCGTGAGCTTGTGGCCCTTGACCTTGCCGACGAGCGGCGAGGTGTTGGTGCCGATCGTCATCGAGATCGCCGGGTCGTCGACCGTGATGGCCGGCAGCGGGCGGATGTCCTCGGGGTCGGCGATGGTCTCGCCGATGGTGATCTCGGGGAAGCCCGCGATCGCGACGATGTCGCCGGGGCCCGCGGACTCGGCCGGGTAGCGGTCGAGCGCCTTGGTGATCAGCAGCTCGGTGATGCGCGCGTTGGTGTGGGTGCCGTCGTGGTGGACCCAGGCGACCGTCTGCCCCTTCTTGATCGTGCCGTTGAAGACGCGGAGGAGGGCGAGGCGGCCGAGGAACGGCGACGCGTCGAGGTTGGTGACGTGGGCCTGGAGGGGCGCGTCGTCGTCGTAGGTCGGCGCGGGGATGTGCTTGAGGATCGCCTCGAACAGCGGCTCCAGGTCCTCGGCGTCCGGCAGCGTGCCGTCCTCGGGCTTGTTCGCCGAGGCGCGACCGGCCTTGCCGGAGGCGTAGACCACGGGGACGTCGAGGATCGCGTCGAGGTCGAGGTCCGGCACGTCGTCGGCCATGTCCGAGGCGAGGCCGAGGAGCAGGTCCTGGCTCTCGGCGACGACCTCGTCGATGCGCGCGTCGGGGCGGTCGGTCTTGTTGACCAGGAGGATGACGGGGAGCTTCGCCTCGAGCGCCTTGCGCAGCACGAAGCGGGTCTGGGGCAGCGGGCCCTCGGACGCGTCGACGAGGAGGCAGACGCCGTCGACCATCGACAGGCCGCGCTCGACCTCGCCGCCGAAGTCGGCGTGGCCCGGGGTGTCGATGACGTTGATGGTGATGGGACCGTCGCTCGCGTGCTTGCCGCTGTACGAGACAGCGGTGTTCTTCGCGAGGATCGTGATGCCCTTCTCGCGCTCGAGCTCGTTGGAGTCCATCGCGCGCTCGTCCACGTGGGCGTGCGCGTCGAAGGAGTTCGTCTGCTTGAGCATGGCGTCGACCAGCGTGGTCTTGCCATGGTCGACGTGGGCGACGATCGCGACGTTGCGCAGGTCGGAGCGGGTGGCACTTGCCATGGATACGGACTCGTCTCGTGTTCTCGTGCAAAAGGGGGACCATCCATCGTACCGCAGCGAGGCGTCCGCACGGCGAAGGGCCCCGGATCCCCGCTCCGGAGGGCTCCGAGGAGCGCTCCAGGCGGGGCCGGGGCCCAGGTGACGGTCGGTCAGACCGCGAACTCGATGCCGGCGCCGGGGATGGCGTCGAGCAGCTCGCGGGTGTACTCCTGCTGCGGCGAGTCGAACACGGTGTCCGTCGGGGCGTGCTCGACGATCCTGCCCTTCTGCATCACGCAGACGTCGTCGGCGATCACGCGGACCACCGCCAGGTCGTGCGTGATGAACAGGTAGGTCAGCCCGAGCTCGGCCTGCAGGTCGGCGAGGAGGCGGAGGATCTGCGCCTGGACGAGGACGTCCAGAGCCGACACGGCCTCGTCGAGCACCACGATCTCCGGCTTAAGCGCGAGCGCGCGGGCGATCGCCACACGCTGGCGCTGGCCGCCGGAGAGCTCGTTCGGGTACCGGCTCGCGATCACGCGCGGGAGGGACACCTGGTCGAGCAGCTCGAGGACGCGCTCGCGCTGCGACGTCCGGTCGCCGGACAGAGAAGCTCAAGGGCCGCGACATGCTGGCGCTCCGGCGCTCCATGCAGCCGGTGTTCCAGGACCCGTACGGCTCGCTCGACCCGC
>NZ_PSVX01000033.1:0-44691 GCF_002932695.1 Rathayibacter sp. AY1D2
GGGAGCCGCCGAAGGCTTCACGGCAAAGAAGCGTGAGCCCAACGGGCGAACATCAGCGGCCGGCACCGCCGGCCGAACCTCTGGGCGGCGCTCCGTCGCTGCTGCGCGAGTGCAGCTCGCGCCCCGGAACGGGATACCGGGGAGCGTGAGGGGTTACCCCTCATGGGGCGGCAACGCCGACCCTCCCCCACCGTCGACCGCGACATGCTGACTTGTAAACATGCCTACAAGTCAGCACGTGCTGTGGGGACTCGAACGTCCGTCACCACAGTTGCCGAGCCGTGGGTTCGAACAGCGCCGCCGCCACCGCGCAGGTCCCCCGGAAGATAGCGGCGCCGACGCGCAGTAGCTCGTGGGTCATCCGATCCCGCGTCTGCCGGCTGCTCCCAATCACGGGGTCACCGCGGATGGCGAGTGACGGCCTGGGAGGGCCGGACGGCCCGGTAGGCATGTAGGGAAGTTGACTTGATTACATGCTTACTTGTCATCAGCTTTGTGTCCCTCGTACTGGGCGAGGAGGAGTTGAAAGGCTTCCGCAGCGAGCACCTGTACGGGGACGCCCTGCTCGGCCGCCAGGATCTTCACCGCTCGGATCGAGTCCTGGGGGAGTCGGACGGAGAACACGGCGAGCTGGGTCGGCGGCACGAAGGTGCCTTCGCCCGCCTGGGCTCTCTTCGGTCGAGCTGCGCGGCCCGCGGCCGCAAAGCGGTTCTCGCTCACTTGACGATTCCCTTCAACTCCGCGAGCACGTTTCGGTACTGGCCAGGATCGGTGATCGGCAGGCCGTACGCCATCGCGAGAGCCTGCGCCTGCGGGATCTCGCTCGTCAGGACGGGGACGCCGAACGGTTCGAGCGCGTCGCGGATCTGCCCAGCGGCGACCGTGCGCTTGACCACTCGGGTGAGGAGGGTGAAGGCCGGCGCGTCCGTGAGGGCTTGAACCTGCTCGATGAGGTTGACCGTCTCCGCGTACTGGGAGAAGTCGCCGCTGGTGGGTTGGATCGGGATCAGGATCAGGTCAGCGGCTCGAGCTGCTGACGTCGTGATACCCAGGTCGCCCGGGGGAGTGTCGATGAGCACGTTCTGGTGGCTGCTGCTCAACCAGGGCTGCTTGTGGATCGTGTTGCGAGGCAGCCCGGTCGCGTCCCAACCGAGGGTGTTGGCCCAGTCGAGCGCGCTGCCCTGCGGGTCGCCGTCGACAATGAGCACGCTCTCCCCGGTCTCGCGAAGCGCTGCTGCGAGATGGATGACGGTCGAGGTCTTGCCCGACCCGCCTTTCAGGTTCACTACCGCTGTAATCATGATGACAAGACTACCAGTCTGCATGCTGACATGTAAACATGCTGACGTGCTGACTTGGGGGATGCGCGGTTACTGGGGCCGTCGCTCGACGGCGGACGCCCAGACCCACAGTCGGCGGCTGGCGTCGCGGTCCTGCCACTCGACCATGACGGCTCGGGCGGTCCAGGCGATAGCGAAGCCCTCAACGCGAACGGGGGTGCCGGGGTAGCGGACCCAAGCCCAGACGGGCAGGGGAGTGGCGGCCCAGGTGGGCCGCTGCCGGGTCTTGTCTAGCTCGTCGTCGGTCAGGCCGATGGGGTGGCCGCGGCCGGCTGTCTCTTCGATGCGTCGATCGATCTGTGCGCCGACGTGGCGCTCGTAGCGTCGGTTCGTTCCCACGCCGCCAGTAGAACATATGTTCGAACGCGTGCGGTCGACGTCATGCGGCGGTCGAGGACCACCAGAGCGAGCCGGGGGCGAGCATGCCGGTGCGTCCCCAGTGCAGCGCCTCGCGGTGATCGCCGCGGCCGGCGGCGTCGCGGGGGTAGAGCGGCCAGACGCGCTCGCCAGCGGTGCTGTCCTCGAACAGGGGACGGCTCGACACGTGTCGGCGTCGCGGGCGTTGCCTGGGGGAGGAGGAGCGGTGCGCGAGCTCGGCTTGCCACCAGGCCCACACTTCGCGCTCGACGTCGTAGCGGTGCGCTCGATCCGTCAACGCTCCGTCGACCCCGATCGCACGAGCGGCGGCGGTTCGGCGGTCACGCTTGGCCTGGGTCCAGCCGTTGGTGTGCTTGACGATGAGCCGGTGTGTGCGCAGGCGGGAGAGGGCGGTGGCGGCGGTGCGGGTGGTCACTCCCAGCAGGGTGGCTGCGGCGTCGAGAGCGAGGGTCCCTTCTCGGCGCAAGAGCGCGTACGCCTTGCCTGCCAGGTGTCCGAGGCCGGCGCGAGTGAAGAGGTCGTGCCGAGTGTCCGTGAGGTCCGCCTCGAGCGTGGTGAGCAGCATGGCTCGTTCGGTGAAAAGCGGCCCGGGGGGGCGGGGGTTATTAGTGGTTGTGACCGGACTTTGCAGGGAGCCTGTGGAAAAGTGCTCGGACAGTCGCCATTCGCTGGCGTTGGATCCGTCCGCGCGGACGACGAGCTGCACGTAGCCGTCCTCGCGCAGCGTCCGCAGGGCGCTTGCCGCGGTGGTGCGGCCCAGGCCGGCCAGGAGGGCCAGGTCGCGGATGGACGCGGCCACGGTGCGCTTGCCGGTGTGCAAGGTGAGGTAGGCCAGGGCGGTGAGGATCGTCTTCTCCGACGTCGCCCGCTCGGTCCTGCCCCACCGGCCCGGGCTCACCCGGAACCGGTCGAGGAGGGCGCTGACGGCGCCGACGAGGCTGTCCAGCTCCGCTAGGTCGCCCGGTTCGCGCTCGGGCGGGAGAACGGCGTGCAGCGCCGCGTACTGGCGGGCCCTCTCCCACTGCCGCGCCAGGCGCTCCGCAGCCTCGTCGCGGGCGCGGGGCCGGCGGTGGCCGCGCCCGGTGTTCTTGGTCCGGTAGTGCTCCATCCCGGGAGCGGTCCGGGCGGCGTGCTCGACGTCGGTGTCAGACCAGCCGGCGTGCGCAGCGGAGAGCAGGCACATGAACGCGGTCCACGAGGGATTCGCGCCGCCGCCGGGCGTGGCCATGTGCGCGGCGCCGGCAGCGCTGAGCGTCCGGTGCGTTTGGTGTGCGGTGGCGGTGGGTACTGGGGGAGTGGCGTCGACGCGCAGCGGCGGCCGGGACTCTTCCAGCGCGACCGTGACGGCATCGATGGCGGCCGCGGTGACGTTCGTATCCAGCAGCTCCTCCGCGCGGCCTCGGAGGACGGTCGAGAAGCTGCCGTCGCGGTGCGGGGAGAGCGGCGGACGGGCGGCGCCGGTGCGCGGGTTGCGGAGCATCCCGTGATCGAGGGTGCGGAAGTTTGCTCGAGCGGCGATCGCCAATCGGGCCACCTGCTCGGCTGGGGCGGCTTCCGCGAGAGCGACCCACAGGTGGCGGCCTCCGGTGCCGGAGGACTGACAGACGATGTGAGCGACCTGGTGGGCGTCGAGGACAGCGGAAAGCGCGTCGCAGTCGTCCGCGGCCTGCTCCATGAGCTCGGCGTCGACGCCGTGGGAGTCTTTGCCGTCGAAGTCGAAGCACAGCAGCCGGAACGCTCCAGCGTCATCGGTGAGGTAGATCGCCCACGGCGCGGCCGGCGCGACGGGGGAGACGGGGAACGCGGCCGGATAGGCGTTCTCGTCCAGGCGCCCGTAGGCGTCCGGGCGCATCGTGCGCACCGCGGCACGGGGGCTCAGCCGGCGCGTCAGCGTCCACGGCGCCGAGAAGAGGTCAACTTCGGCGTTTTGGGCGTGCGCAGACACAGCAATGTGGCTTACGATGAGGTCACTTCTCCTCCCTCGGGTGGGGATGACGAAGGCCCGGCCTGAGAAACCGGTACTTCTGGAACTGCTTCACACCTGTTAGCCCTGGTAAGCGAGGGTGTGAAGCGAGAGCTTCTAGGCCCGTCGCGTGAGCGGCGGGCCTAATGCGTTAAGTCGTGGTGATCGGCAACTCCTCGTTCGGCTCGGTCTCGGAGGTCCACCACACCGGCAGCCCTCGAGAATCGACCTCGATGCTCTCTACCAGGCGTTCGAAGAACACAGCCGACGACACATTGGCGTGACGCGCGAGCTGATCGAAACGGTCCTTCGCCGCGCGCTCGACCTTCCAGCCGGTCGCTACGGCGTCATTGAGCGAGCCGCGAGGTCGCCTGGGAGTAGCCATGCCTGAAAACATACCGCTGTCGCTAGCGATCGCGAGACGCGCTGCCCGGTGTGTCGCCGTCACAGGTCGAGCGAGCGTCGCGCGGCGACCACGAACGACGCGATCGAGTTGGGGTCGACGCGGAGATCTTCGCCCAGATGGATCAGGAGCCCCAACCGGTCGAGCGCTTCGACTTTGAGGCGCACCGCGGACGGCCGCAGGCGAGTAGCGCGCGCCAGCAGCTCCGGCGATGCCGCCGTGTCCGCGAGGAAGCTCAGCACACGGGTCATGTCCGGCTCGACAAGCGTCTGAATAGCTCCAAGCGCATCAGTGCCGTTCCCGGGGCCAAAGGCTTTAGTGCTCATCATCGATGCGCCCCCAAATCTGTCAACGAATATCCGTGCGGGTACTGGGCCGACCCCGTTACGCCTTGAACAAATCGCGGACTTGCGGGACGAGGGGCGCGCGCCGTGAGGCGATTCCGCACGCTCATTGCAGCAGCGGAAAGCGCCGAGACAAAGGCGTTGGTTCGAGGAAGTCCCAGCGCCTGACTCACACGCTTATCGCCAATCCATGTGCTGAGGATCAGCCGCGCGAAGGGGCGGACAGGCGTCGGCATAGTTGAGCGGATGACTCCGACTGTCCAGTCGGTCAACTCTTGCCCCTCACGCGACCAGGCAATCCGATCCTCCTCATAGGAGCGATAGAAGGAGTTTGCGGCATCTACGTCCTCTGGAACATTACTGAGCCCCATTGCGCGGCCAAGATTCGCGTAGAAGTCGATTGTTGCAACTTGCTCCGCCGACGTCAGCTCACGCCACCCATGCTTCTCTATCCACCGCATCGGTACTATTGCAAGACTGAAGAGAACATAGAGGAAATCTTCGCTGGGCGCTTTCACGTGGCGATGAGCCGAGACAAGTAGGTCGATCATTTCGAGCGCGCGATCTGACTGAAGTTCTCCGTCGATGAGTTCGTAGAGAATGAGCGCAGTGTCTACTGAGCGTTTTCTGGGTTCCGACTTGATAGCACCTGAACGGTGAAGCGTCCGAGCGATCGACGGGACAGCGAAGGACCGGTAGTAACTGAGCATCAGACCGATCTGCGCGTCGCGAGGCAGATCGAACATCACGAGCTGACGGTAGGTGTCGGCCCATGCCTCCCGCGGCGCAGCCGCGAGCGCACGGAGCCGTGCGGCGTGCGACGCGTGCATGAAACCACCCCCCGTCTGGCCGCTAACGACCAGTGTTGTACGTGTTCAATGAACCATAATGTGTCCGTGTGGTCAAAACCGGTACGCGCCCTCGTGTCGAGGGTGATGCTCGCTGCGAAGCTTCCGCGACCCCTGACCGCGGAGAGCCTGCTCGCCTACATGGAGGACCTTTGCGGAAGAGACATCGTGTTTCGTGACACGCCTCCCGCTCTCCTGCACGGGGGAGTGGTGAGCTACTGGCAGCGGACAAGTAGCAATAAGAACGTCATGTACATTCCCCACGACACGACGCGTCTACACCGCAAGCACAACCTGCAACATGAATACGGACACGTGCTGATGTGGTTCTTCCTCGATCAACAGGGGGTAACGATTGGAGTCGATCGGGAGGATCTAGCGGAGGCCATCGCAGACGCCCTCGCGAAAATTCAAGCGGCTGACGCGCTGGACCAGTCGATGCAACGCAACATAGGTTTCGGCGGAACGCTATGGTGATGATTCTCGAGTGGGTCATCGTTGCAGCAAGCGCTCTTCCAGTCATCGCCCTAATTGCGACACGAAATGCCTTCAAATATCCTTTGTTGACGATAGGGTGCGTGGGCTTTGCGATACTCCTTGCCCTAAAGAACACGCTTCTCTACACAGTCATCGATCAGGCTGTAGGCGGCCACAACCGGGCCGTTCTGCTAATGCACATGGCTGGACTCGTCGCAACCATCATCTTCGATGACATAATTATTCGTTCCGCCACTTCAACAAAAATCCGGACGCGCTTGCGGTTCACCGTCTACTTGCTTGGTCTGACGGGCGCGTGCCTACAGGTGGCGGTCTTTATGGCCAGCAGCTGGCCTATTACCGATGTCGAGCTTATCTACTATGACCGCGAAACGTCGGCGCTCGCGTTCAAATCGGTGCTTTGGCTTTCTCTCATCACGACAGCAAGTATGGGGCTTGTTGCCTGCCGTAGGAACATCCGTGTTCACTTCGGTTTTCATCGACGGCTGCCTATCTACTTGATCGCCATCGGTTGTTTCGGAGTGCTGCTAGTGACTCTGCTCGTTGCTAGGGGCTGGGTAGATTCGGTCCACATCTCCAAAGGGATGGATCTGGCCCTGTCGCTGGCGGGCGGGGCTTTCCTCGCGGCCGGCTTCAGCTACGCACCGATTACTGACCGGTGGCGGGCTCGTCAGCAGCACCAGCGCGAGCGATACCATCTGGTCAGACTGAGGCCGATCTGGACGGACCTCATGACGCAAATTCCGGCGGCGCGACGCCGGAACGGTGGCCGTGATGATGATGATTACAGCGAGCTGTATGGCTACCTCTCCGAGTGCGAGGACGCCCTATTACTTCATGCGAATCTCTCTGGCGACCAGTACAGAGTGTTAGAAGAAGCCCGCGCCTACGTGCACGAACGACAGGGAGTACCTCATGACTGATTCCGAGTCAGGAGCGGGCACCCCAACGAGCCCCGGTGGGATCACCGTCTCGAAGGAGGAGCTGGCGCAGCGTCTGCGACTCGCAACCGACCGGTACGAAACCATGCACGGGCGTCAGCCGTCCTGGGCCGTGGTGGAGGAACACGTCAAGGCCGCGGGGGTCGACCTCTCTCGCACCAAATGGCACTACATGCTGTCCGGCTCTCACGTCCTCGCAAAGGACATTAGCGTGTTCGAGGCGCTGGGCGATCTGTTTGACGTCCCCTCCACCTTTTTCTATCGGGCCGAAGAAAATGTGCCGCCGCAGCTTCAAGAGGCTATGCCGGCCGTCCTCGACCTTCGGAGAAATCGAGTCCGAAGAGAAATGCGCTCTATCGGGGAGATTTCACCCGAAGCAGAGGCGGCAATGGAACGCATCCTTGCGGAGCTTGAAGCGGAATAAATGTGCTAGGGCGTGTGACTGCTTTTGATCCACGATGTGAAGCCGTCGAGTACTTCATCGAATCGCTCGGTGTCTATCGAGTACATGACCGATACCCCGCGACGTCCACCGGGTGGAAGATGAGTACTCACGCGGACGATACCGGCACTTTCGAGCGTTGAGAGACAGCGCGAGAGCGATGCGTCGGTCATATCGACGGAACGTTTTAAATCTCCGAAGTACATTCCGGTTTCGCCCCACAATGCGCGGATGACTTCGCCGTTTTTCTTCGCCAGAACGGCTTGAGTCAACAGAACCTCCGGTGGCAAGGCAGGCACATCGGGGGTGCCGGGCTCGGAGGTCATCACAACATCATGGCGTATGGGGTCCCCGCCGAGACATCTTCGGGTATCGATGCGCAAGTAAGACTGCACCGGCTGAGTTCCGGATGTCAACTCATGCAATCATGACCCCAAAAAGTGATATCTTCGAGGTGTGGGGGTGGCTGTCGCTCCTGCTCATCTCGCAGGGGGCACAACTTGAGTGCAGTTCACCAGCGGACCGTAAGCGAGCGGTGCGCACGCGCATGGCTGCTTGGGGTGTCCGTTTCGATCGCAGGACTCCTCTCGGCCTGCTCACCACCCGCTGCCCCTCCGACTGCTGAGAACTCGCAAGCTCAGACGCCGGCCGTCTCGACCAGTTCTGATGCCGCCGAGGGTTCGCCGGCGCCGGCCGCATCAGCGACCGAGGCGGCGCCGGTCGACGCCGAGCCGGCTCCGGCTCCGAGTGTCGAGGCCGACACTCTTGCGACCGCCACGGCCGCTGTCACGGCGTTCTGCCGGCCCTCCCTGGATTACGACACGTGGATCGCTGAGCTGTACCCGTTCCTCAGCCAGCAAGCGGCGGTCGCCTACGAAACGGTCGACCCTGCCAACGTGCCCTGCACGACCGTCATTGGTGCCGCGTCGGTCCGGGACGGGGACGGCGCCTTCACGATGCGGATCCGGGTTCCCACGGATGCGGGGGAGTACTCCGTGTACGTCCACCGCACCGTCGAGACCGGTCCGTGGGCTGTCGAGCAGATCACCCCCTTGGCGTCGGAGTAGCCCGGTGGCGAAGGGGGGAATGGGGGTTCTCGCGGCGGTCCTGGCACCGCTTCTCGCGATTGCACTGCTGTTGTGGCTGCTGTTCTTCGGCGCCGCTGAGGATGCGGCCGCAGCATGCCTGCCTGGCGGCGGACCGGTGAACGTGTCCGCGATCCCCGCGGACGCGAAGGTCGGGGCCTACGGGCACGACCAGCTCGTGAACGCTGCGCTGATCGTCAACGCGGGCGCCGCGAAGGGCCTCGGCGCCGATGGGCAGACGCTCGGCGTGCAGACGGCGATCGGGGAGTCCTCCCTGGTGAACATCAACTACGGGGACGGAGCGATCAACCCGGACGGTTCGGTCGCTGACTCGATCGGCCTGTTCCAGCAGCAGTCGAGCTGGGGCACCGTCGAGCAGCGCATGGACCCGACGACCTCGGCGGGCTTCTTCTACGACCGCCTCGTGGCTGTCGAGGGCTGGCAGGCGATGGAGCCGTCCATCGCGATCAACAGGGTGCAGCGCAACGCCGACCCGAACCACTACACGAAGTACCGCGCCGACGCCGTGGCGATCATGACCTACCTCATCGGCCTCGGCAGCAGCACGACCGCGACGACGACGGTGGCACCGGTGAGTGCCCCGTCGACGCCGATCGGCACCGCGCCCGCCTCACCGGCGCCGGTCGGTGGATGCGTCGCCGTGTCCGGCGATGCGCAGGCTCTCGCAGCGAACCTCGTCGTGGCCATGGACGCTGGCAACCTGACCCTTCTCGAGGACCGCTACGCGCAGCAGATCCGCGACATGGCTGCGGGCACCCCCAAGGAGAACTGCGCGATCGATGTCCGCATTCTCCAGATCATCACGATCGCCCTGAACACGTTCGGGAAGATCGGCGTCTCCGACCTCAACCGCCAGTGCACCGGGAGCCTGCTCGGCGCAGGCACCGGTTCCTCCCACTGGATGAACGGCGGCGGGAACGCCGTGGATTTTTACAGCTTCGCCGGCACCGCCACAACCGGCTGCGACCCCAACGCCCTCCAGCTCCTCGACGTCCTCGACCCTCAGGTGCCCCAGGGCTCTCGAGCCGGCCAGATCCAGTGCCGCTCGACCACGTATCAGCACATCACCCAGTTCGGTGACACCCCGAACCACCTGCACTTCGACGTCGCCTACGCCGACGGCCCGCTCACCACCGGATAACCGGACCCTTTCGACGTCGCACCCGCGGCGCCGATCACCCCGCACCACCCAACACAGAAAACGGAGCACACCATGTCTGCCCTGCTCGCAGCAACCACCGACATCCTCACCACCGCGGGCGCGCTCGGCGCGGTCGTGCCGGACCCGGGTCCCGGCGGCATGCCGCCCGGGTTCGAGGCCTTCACCACGGTCATGGGCTGGGCCAAGTGGGTCGGCCTCGGCGTCGCCGTCGTCGGCCTGATCATCCTCGGCGTCACCATGACCGTCTCCGCCCGCCGCGGCGAAGGCGGCGAAATCGGCGGCTGGCTCGGCCGCCTGCTCATCGGCGTGATCATCATCTCCGCCGCCTTCACCGTCGTCGGCTTCCTGATGGGCGCGTAGCGTCCCGGGAAACCACCACGACACCACCAACAGGAAGGCAAGGGACGTCATGAACGACTCCGAACCGCGCAACCCGTTCACCACGAAGGGCTTCATCATCGGAGCAACCGTCGTCGGAGTACTCGCCCTCTCAGGCATCGTGCTCGGCGTGACGTCCCTGGACGCCGGGGGAGGCGGAACCACTACCGCCGACCCCGGCGTCTCCACCCCCAACCCCAGCTCCACCCTCTCGGCGGAGGCCGAAAGCGTTTGTGGGCTCCCCGGCTACGAGGAGACCGGAACGCTTACCGCCGCCCCGACAACTGAGTGGACCATCGTCGGCACGATGGCCGCTCCTGAGTCAGCGGTCGTCGGTCCCGGAATTACCGGCACCGATGGGGTGCGCTCCTGTTACGCCCACACGCCTGAGGGAGCCCTGTTCGCGATTGCCAACGTCTGGGCAATGGGAACTGACGCCCGCCTGTCCTCGTTGGTGACCGCACAGCTCACGGTGCCAGGTGCCGGGCGAGACGCAGCATTGGCCAAAGACACAACCCAGAGCAACACGGGTTTGAGCGCGCAGATCGCCGGGTTCAAGCTGCTGTCCTATTCGGGTACAGATGCGACAGTCGACACTGCTTTCCAGGTAAGCAACGGCTCTCTCCTCAGCTTCGCCTACGCGTTGAAGTGGGTAGAAGGCGACTGGAAGATCGTCCTCACCGATGAAGGCGATCCCACCTTTCGCCCTGTCGCCCTGCAAAGCCTGGGCGGTTATGTGACGTGGAGTGGCGTCTCGTGACCCCCGCACCTACTGGCGAGCCTTGCAGCCCCGCGGACGTCTTCTGCTGGACCGGCGCAGCTATCGGCAACGTCGTCTCGAAGGCGTCGAACGACGCCCTGCAGCAGTTCGTCAACAACATACTGGAGGGCTACGGCAAGGCCATCGCCTCGCTCGGCACCGTCTGGATGAACGTGCCCTCCCCGGTCACGGTCGTGGACCAGGGCGGCGGCGTCAACGGCGGCGGCACACCGCCGCTACCGGAGGCGTTCGAGACGATCCTCGGCTACGTGACGTGGGTCTCCGCGGGCCTGGCCGTCATGTCCCTGATCGTCGCTGGCGTGATGATGGCGAGCCGTCGCCGGCACGGCGACGGCGAAGCTCACATGGGCCGCATCGGCGTCATCCTCCTGGCCGTACTGCTGCTGTCCTCGGCGTCGGCGCTCGTGACCGGGTTCCTGCCGCTGGCGATGCACCTGAACGAGTCCTCCTCGGTCGTCGGCTGGGTGCAGGGGCAGTTGCAGTGGTACACCGGGGGCCTCGCGATCCTCGCGATCCTCGTCGCGGCGGGCCGCATGGTGTGGACGCAGCGCGCTCTGCCGCTGCGCGAGCTGGCTGGGTCCGTCATCACGCTGATCGCTGTGGCCGGCGCGGGCCTGGTCGTCATCCGCCTGGCGACGCAAGCGGGGGATGAGTTCTCGATCTGGATTCTCAACAACTCGACCGACTGCGACGTGTCGCAGCAGGGCGAGAGCAACTGCTTCGGCACCAACGTCTTCGCGATGATCGCACTCACCGCGACCTCCGGAATCGGTCTGATCGGCCTGTTCTTGCTGGGGATGCTCGCGGTGTTCATGACCTACGTGCAGATCGCGCTGATGGTGTTCCGTGGCGCGATGCTCGTCGTCCTGGCCGGGATCTTCCCGCTCGCCGCCTCGTTCACGAACACCGAGATCGGTCGGCAGTGGTTCAAGAAGGCGATGGCCTGGACCCTCGCCTTCATCCTCTACAAGCCCGCCGCGGCGATCGTGTACGCGATCGCCTTCCGGATGACCGGCACCGACCTGTTCAAGTCAGACGGCACGGGGCTCTTCCAGATCGTGACGGGCCTGGCCCTGATGCTGATCGCGCTCGTGGCCCTGCCCGCGCTGATGCGCTTCCTCGTGCCGGCCGTTGCGTCGGTCGGCGGGGGCGGTGCCGCGGGCCTGCTGCTGGGAGCTGCGGCCCTTTCGGCCGCGGGTGACGTCGCGACGGGCGCGATCCGTGCCAGCAACAACGGCGGCGGGGGAGGCGGTGGCGGTGGCGGCAACAGCTCGTCTACGGACGGACCGACCGGCAGCACATCGTCACCGGGCTCTCCCGCGTCATCCCCGGGCGCTGACCCTTCCGGGTCGGCGGCAACGGCGGGTAGCGGCGCGGGTGCGGGTGCGGGAAGTGCCGCGACCAGTGGTGCAGGAGCCGGAGCGTCGAGCGGCGCCGGGGCAGGCGCAGCAGCGGGCGGGGCGGCGGCTGCCGCCGGTCCGATCGGCGCCGGGATTGCCGTCGCGACGAAGGCGGCGGAGGGCGCGAAGCATGCCGCGCAGGCGGTCAAGGCGGGCACCGAAGAGGCGACCGGTAGCAACGAGAACGGGAGCTAACCCATGAGCAACGCAACTGCCACCGATCCGGTGAAGGCCCGCACCTACGGCAACTGGCGAAAGCCGCAGACCGCCGGTCTCGGCGGGCTGGGGCAGCTCGCCACCCTCGTGATGTTCGTGGGCATCGTGTCCTCGATCATCGCGTCCATGTTCTCCGGCCTGGGGCCGGCTCTAGTCGTCGCCGGGATCTTCGGCGGCATCCTCCTGAGCGTCTCGGTCAAGGACAAGCACGGGCAGTCAGCCCTGGGAAGGACGGTGGTCCGCGTGAACTGGTGGCGCACCAAGAGCAAGGGAGCGAACATCTACCGCTCCGGACCCATCGGCCGCGCGAAGTGGGGAACGTTCCAGCTCCCCGGGCTCGCGGCGGCGTCGCAGCTCACGGAGCACGAGGACTCCCACGGCCGCCGGTTCGCGCTGATCAGCACGCCCGCCACGCGCCACTTCACGATCGTGCTCGCGACCGAGCCGGACGGCGCCGCGCTGGTGGATCAGGAGCAGATCAACAACCAGGTCGCGGAGTACGGCATCTGGCTCGCGAACCTCGGAGACGAACCGGGCATCGAGGCCGCGTCGGTCACGGTCGAGACGGCGCCCGACACGGGTACGCGCCTGCGCGGTGAGGTCGAGGGGTCGATGGACCCGGACGCCCCGCTATTTGCTCGAGCGATGCTCTCGGAGGTCGTGGAGACCTACCCGGTGGGCTCCGCAACGATCCGCGCGTACATCGCGCTCACCTTTACCGCGAATGCTCGGATTAATGGGAAGCGCCGCAACGCACAGGAAGTCGCCTCCGACCTCTCCGCCCGCATCCCCGGTTTGACGTCTTCCCTCGCCGCCACCGGGGCCGGCGCAGCCCGCCCGCTCGGCGCGCAGGAAATCTGCGAGGTCATTCGCACCGCCTACGATCCCGACGCGGCCGTGCTGATCGATCAGGCGCGCGCGGAAGGGGAGACGGCCGATCTGTCGTGGACGGATGTCGGCCCTGCCGCCGCAGAGGCGCACTGGGACTCGTACCGGCACGACGGTGCGGTGTCGACGTCGTGGACGATGACGGCGCCCCCGCGTGGCGTGGTTCAGGCGGGCATCCTCGCTCGTCTGCTGGCACCGCACCGGGATATTGCTCGCAAGCGCGTCACACTGCTCTACCGCCCCATCGACCCCGCCCGCGCCGCGGCGCTGGTGGAAGCGGACCTCAACGCGGCGCAGTTCAACTCCTCCGCGTCCACCAAGCCCACGGCGCGCTCCACCCTCTCGACGCGCTCTGCGCAGGCCACGGCCGCGGAAGAAGCCGCCGGAGCCGGACTGATGAACTTCGGCCTCATCGTCACGGCCACGACCATGCAGCGCACACAGGAGCCGGAGGCTCGCGCGGCAGTCGACTCGCTGACCTCGGCCGCCCGGCTGCGGATGCGGCCGGCGTTCGGGTCGCAGGACTCCGCGTTCGCCGCGGCGCTGCCGCTGGGGCTCGTTCTGCCGCGGCATCTGCGCATCCCGAACGAGGTCCGGGAAGCCCTGTGACGATCGCCACCGCATCCGGGACGGCACTGGACGAGTGTCCGGTGCCGTCCCCGGTTAAGCCCCTTTTTCCCGCCTCGATCACTGCCGGAGGTTCCCAGTGAGCATCACCACCAAGCTCTTCTCCCGCCACCGCGACGAGCCCGACCCCGTCGACGTCCCCGCTGCTGTCGACGGGGACGAGCTGCCCACCGGCGCCGTTGACGTCGACCAGGACGCGGAGGCTGTGGACGTCGACGCGATCGACACGGCCGTGCCCACGGGCGCGGTCGGTGCCCCGTCGACGGCGCAGGCCGCGGCGGCGTCGACGGACAGCCGCGCCGGGTCTCGCCGCGCGCGACGGGTGCAGGAAGAGGCCGCGGCCGCACGTGCGGCCGCGTCACCGCTGGCGCGCGAGAAGCCCTCGAAGCGGTCGCGGAAGAAGCGGGCGATTCCGCACCAGGGCGGGAAGCAGAAGATCGAGAAGGAGCCGACGCCTAAGCGCCCGCTGCGGCCGACGTCGACGGGATGGCTCGGCCGCGGGGGAGGGCAGGCCGTGTCGGTCCAGCCCGCCGATGAGTTCCGCGCGACCACCGTGCAGGTGTGCGGGCTGTACCCGTTCTCGGTCGGCACCGGAACACCCATGATCGGCGTCCCGCTCGGGAAGAACCTCGCCACCGGCGCGTCGGTGCTGTGTGACCCGATTTCGTGGTTTCAGCGGGCGCAGCTCATCTCCAACCCCTCGATGTTCGTCCTCGGCAAGCCGGGCCTGGGGAAATCTTCGCTGACCCGCCGCATGGCGACCGGCCTCGCCGGCTACGGGACTCTGCCGCTGGTCCTGGGGGATTTGAAGCCTGACTACGTGGACCTGATTCGCGCGATGGATGGGCAGGTCATTACCCTCGGCCGCGGCCGGGGGTATCTGAACATCCTCGATCCGGGAGAGGCGACGACGGCGGCGCAGCGTCTCCGCGAGGACGCTGACCGGGCGCTCGCGCGCGCGGCGGAGCTCGACGCCCGCGGGGAGGACTCGAAGGAGGAGCGCAAGCACGCGGTGAAGTCGCAGCGCCTCGCATCTCAGGTGCTCGCGGACGCGCACGGCCGCCGGCACACGATGATCGCAGCGCTACTGACGATCCTCCGCTCCGAGCCGCCCTCGGACCGCGAAGAAACGATCATCGACCGGGCGCTGAAGTACCTGGACGAGACGCACGAGGGCATCCCCGTCCTCGCGGACCTCCTGGCCGTGATCCAGGCGGCGCCGGAGGAGATTCGTCAGGTCGCGCTCGACCGCAACGACCTCAACCGGTACAAGGCGATCACGGAGAATCTCGAAGCCTCGCTGATCGGTCTGACGACCGGTGGCCGGCTGGGGGAGATCTTCTCCCGCCAGACCACTACCCCGATGCGGCGGGACCGGCCCGTGGTCTACGACGTGTCCTCGATCGATGACTCTGAGGGCGATCTGCAGGCCAGCATCCTCCTGGCGTGCTGGTCCGCCGGGTTCGGAACCGTCAACGTCGCGTCCGCTCTCGCAGAGGCGGGGTTGGAGCCGCGCCGGCACTACTTCGTCATCCTGGACGAGCTGTGGCGGGCGCTGCGCGCAGGCCGCGGCATGGTCGATCGCGTCGACGCGCTCACCCGCCTCAACCGTGCCCGCGGTGTCGGCCTGGCGATGATCAGCCACACCATGAGCGACCTCCTCGCCCTGGCCTCGCAGGAGGACCAGATGAAAGCCCGCGGGTTCGTGGAGCGCTCCGGCATGGTCATCTGCGGAGGCCTGCCCGGTGCGGAGATGCCGCTCCTGACCTCCGCCGTCCCTCTGTCGAACGCGGAACAGAACATGCTCACGTCCTGGCAGGACCCGCCCGCGTGGGACCCGGTATCCGGACACGAGTCGGAGCCTCCCGGCCGGGGCCGGTTCCTGATCAAGGTGGGCGGCCGGCCCGGCATCCCGATCCGGGTGCAGCTCACCGCCGCCGAGCTGGACGTCAACGACACCAACAAGCTCTGGCACACCACCTCCCGCGCGGGACGGGCGAACGAGCCTCTGGCGACCGATCCGGTGGTCGTGGAGATTCTGCCGTGAACATCCTCACTGAGTCTTTCGCGATCCCCGCGGCGATCGGGGGGACATGCATGTTCGTGGGCTCGGCCGGGAATGTGATCCTTGACGTGATCAACCTCCGCGAAGAGGTCACGAGGGAGCATCTGCTGCACGGGGCATCCGCGCTGCTGCTGGCCGCCGCGTCAGGCTGGATGGCTTTCGCCGCCTGGATGGTGATCACCGGATGACCTGTCCCTCAACGGTCGTCTACGACGGTTACCTCTGGGGCTGCTCGATGACGACGATGCGCCCGCACAGGGACCACATGACGGACCTTCCGTGCGAGTACGCCGACAACGGCCAGGCCGTCCTCACCTGGGGTACTAGCTGGCAGGCGGCACCCGCCGACACGACGCCCCGCTATGACGGGCCGATCTATGAATGCTGCGAGCCGCGCCGGTTTCTGCCTGCGCCCGTTCCGCTGGCGGAGCTGGTGACGTCGTGACCATGCCCCGCACCATCGCCGCTCTCCTGCGGGGGCCGCTCGGTCAGGTCGGCGCGATCGCCGGGCTCCTGGCCGTCGCGGTCCTCGTGGCCACCGCCGCCTCGTTCGCGTTCACCGCGGCCGTGGAGCACGCGATCCCCGCTCGCGCCCCTCTCACTACAGCACCGACCGAAGGAGTCACGCCATGAGCCCGTCGAACAATCGCAAGCGCGAGCCGGGGCGATCCGGCACCCCGTGGTGGACATACCCGGTGGCGGTGGTGTTCGTGGGAGCGATCGCTCTCTTCGTTGCCGTCCGGTACGGGTCCGAGAAGGACGGCGTGAATCCCGATATCGGGACGTTGGAGCCGCTGGGCGTCATCGTGGGCCTGTTTGACGGAACGGTGGTGTGGCCGCCCACCGCAATACTGATCTGCGCAGTGGTGGGCGCCGTGGTGGCCCTGTTCGGGACGCTGTTCCTGTGGGCACGCCTGTCGGGCCGGAAGGAGCGCCGGGCGCGAGCTGTCGCCAACCGTGCCGCTAGTCACATGGCCACGGAGGGCGACCTGGAGCACCTGCGGGTGAAGGAGGCGACCGCGAAATCTCGACGGTTGGGCGTGAAGAACAGCCCCGGCATCCCATTGGGGACGATCGCTCCGGCGAACAGGAAGCAGGTGTTCGCGTCGTTCGAGGACATGACCACCCTCATCGCGGGTCCTCGCGTGGGGAAGTCGACCAGCTTCGTCATCCCCGCGGTGATGGCAGCTCCTGGCGCGATGGTGACCACCTCGAACAAGCGCGACGTGCTCGATGCGACTCGCGACGTGCGGGCCGCGTTCGGTCAGGTGTGGGTGTTCGATCCTCAGCGCGTCGCGCGGGAGGAACCGACCTGGTGGTGGAATCCGCTCACCTACGTGACGGATGACACTCGGGCGGCGAAGCTCGCCGGCTACTTCGCGGCCGGCAGCCGCAAGGCCGGCTCGTCCGGTGGCGACAACGCGCACTTCGAGGCCAACGGGAAGCTGCTGCTGGCGAGCTTCCTGCTCGCCGCGGCCGTCTCGGGCCGGCCAATCCGGGACGTGTACACGTGGACCACGGAGCCCACCAACGAGGAGACGGTGCGCATTCTCCGCAAGGGCGGCTACCCGTTGCAGGCGGACGGGCTGCTGGGCCTGTTGCAGTCGGACCCCAAGCCGCGCAGCGGCTACTTCGTCACCGCGCAGGAGATGGCGTCGAGCTTGCAGAACACGTTCGTGTCCGACTGGATCAATCCTCGAGAAAATGAGACGCGACCGGAATTCAAGGCCGCCGATTTCGTGCGTGGCCGGAACACCCTCTACAGCCTCTCCAAGGAAGGAGCTGGCACCGCCGGCCCCCTGGTCACCGCGCTCACCGCGGCGACGCTGGAAGCGGCGACGGACCTCGCGGACGTGTCCGCGGGCGGGCGGATGCAGACTCCGTTGGTCGCGATCCTGGACGAGGCCGCGAACGTGTGCCGGTGGCCGGACCTGCCCGACCTGTACTCGCACTTCGGGTCCCGGGGCATTCCGATCATGTCGGTGTTCCAGTCCTACTCGCAGGGCGTGGCCGTGTTCGGGAAGGAAGGCATGGAGAAGCTGCGCAGCGCGTCGAACGTGTTCATCTATGCCGGCGGTGTCCGGGAGAACGACTTCTTGAAGAACCTCTCTGAGCTGGTCGGCACCTATGACCGGGAGGCGTCCACGGAGAGCTTCAACAAGGGCGTGCGGTCCACGTCGACGTCGTTGAAGCGTGAGCCAATCCTGGAAGTGGACGAGCTGGCGAACCTGCCTCGCGGCTACGCGGTCATGCTCTCTTCCGGCGCGCGCGCGGCGATGCTGCGCACGATCCCGTGGTTCAGGGGACCGAAGAAGCAAGTTGCCGCGATCAAGGCCTCTATCGCCGCGCACGACCCCTCCAAGCAGCCTGCCGTGGTCGAGGAAACCGCCCCGGCTGCGGCGGCCGGCCCCACGGCAACCGAGCCCACCGTGGAGGACACCGCAACCGCCGTGGTCGAGGACTCGACGGTCACGGCCGCGGGCGAGGACACGTCGGCCGCGGCCGACAGCGAGAACGTCGCTCCGGCAACCGCGGCGGCGGCGGGCGCTCCGGCCGCGGAGGGCGCAGCGCTGCGGGACCTTCTGCGGACGAAGGACGCGGACACGGCGAAGGACCGCGCTGATGCCCCTGCCTGACCCGTTCGATGAGGAAGACCCGTTCGCCGGAGGCGAGACGCCCTCGACCACCGAACCGGACCCGGCACCCACTGAACCGGCGCCGACCGTCGCCGCTCCGGTGCCGACGACGAGCGACGTGTCGGCACCGGCAGAGGAGCCGGGGGCGGAGCGGGTGTACGGATCGGTGGATGAGTGGCTGCGGAAGTACTGGCGGTTCTCCTACCGCCGCCGCGTGTCCGCGAAAGGTCCCGCTACCGGACGGTGGAAAGCCGAGTGGTGGAACAGTGACGAGGCCGTGCAGCGGTTGGAGACGTTGTGGCTGAGTTGGGAGGACGCACGCCGGGAACCCGGTCTGCCGTTGAGCGCCTGGTGGCTGAACCACGCTGGCCCGCACATGGCCGTGCTGCTGTCTCACGATGGGCCGTTCGCCGGGTCCACGGACGAGAACGAGCCTGGCGAAGCACTGCCGTACAGCCGGCCGCCGGATCACCTGTTCCCGCCGGACCGACAACCCGACTGACCCGGGGCAAAATGAGAGGGAGGGCAGCGCATGATGCGCTGCCCTCCCTCTCGTATGTGCAGCCGCCTATCGGGGCTGTGGACGCTGCTTCGCCGCCTACCGCCACCGGCTTACCGCTGTTCTCTCCGCACAACCGACGAGCTGGACAACTTGAACCGGAGTGAGGGTGCGCCCTACGCGTCGTCTTCTCCTGCTGGTCGCGCTCGGCGCTAGGCTCCGAGGCATGGAAGCAGCCCGTCATTTCCGAGTACTGGCCTCAGCGGTAGGAGTGGCAGTGGCGCTGTTCTTGTCTGGCTGCGCTACCGCCGAGGATCCCATTGCAAGCTCTGCTTCCGCGACCGCGAGTCCTACTCGGTCTGCGACTCTGACTCCGACACCAACACCAACGCCGACGCCGACGCATGTGCTGACCGAGTCGATGGTCGGCGGCTTTATCTATCAGTTCAAGTGCTCGGGTGCGTCGACGATCTTCAATTCGCTTGAGGAGGTTTGGGCCGCTGGGACAGAGTTTTCATACTGTGAGACTATTCGCGTGAGCGGCGTAGCGCCGTCCGAGGCACAAAAGAGCATCTTCACATATGACTTCGATAATGCGGCATACGACAAGCTTTTAAAGGATTACTACAAATACTGCACCTCTTCGACACTCGGATCGACTGATCCGGCCGCTTTGAGCAAAAGCGAGTACGCTAATCGGCTTATTGCAGTGAAACTTTGCCCCAATAATCCAGGAGCTGCTCCGTACGCGCAGATTGTTGCCGGCGAAGAGCAGGCCGAGAGAGACGCAGCCTCGGCGGCGGCTGATGATGCTCGCTTGCGAGCCGAAGGAAGGCGAGTCGGAGACGGCACGTACCGGGTGGGGGAACCTGTGCTTCCAGGGACTTATGTGAGCGAGGGAAGCATTAGCAACTGCTATTGGGAGCTCCTCGACAGCGCCGGAAATATCATTGACAACAACTTCGTGTCTTCAGCGCTTCGCCTGGAAGTGGTCGTAGTAAGTGACGCCTATTCCTTCAGCTCCAATGGATGCGGCACATGGGATTTACAAGAATAGTGAACTAAAAGCAGTTCAATAGAAGTAGGGCGCCGCCATGGTGCATGTGGCGTGCTCGAACAAGCAGAATTGCCTATGGACACTCACCAAAATCGCCACGGCGAGACATGGTATCCCGTCGAGATTTGACCCCCGAATGAGGATTTGATCCAGGATGCAGATGTGCCTACAGTGCGAGGAACTCATGACTGTGAGCACTCGAAATTAGGGGATTTCCATGCACGCACGACGTAAAGCCGCTTCACTACTCGGAGTGGCCCTCTTCCTGGCGACAAGCCTGATCGCATCAGGGCCTGCGCAAGCCGAGACAAGCGCCACCACTAGCACGCTCTCGCCCGAAGTACTACATGACACGAAGATCGGTGATTCTCTGATCTTTTCCGACCCGGCCGCGACACCTGCTCAAGCGACGCCCTCATCCTCGGGGCAAACGTCACTGCGCGCTGCGTCCTTCACCATCACCTGCACGGTCGACGCGCAGAACCCGCACATCTCCGAAGGCGCCCGCAAGAAGGGCCAAATCTATGTGATCTACAAGACCAACGTGAAGTGCACCGGCACCGGCTCCTACCCCCCTACGGCCTCAGTCAGAGTGAGAAGTGGCCTGATGTGGGACAGCGCTTCCTACAACGGAGACACCAGCAACGGTGTGAACTGGCAGCAGGTAAAATCGAACGACGAACCGCGCACCGTCAAGGTGAATGGCTCCGGAAACGTCTTCTACACGCCTGCAGCCGATAAAGCCGGCTCCACCTTGACGGGCCACTATCAGGGTTCATCGACCATCGAGATCATTACCCCCACAGGTCAGAAAACTGGATCCGACATATCGTCTCCTGTTTTTTGCAAGCCGACGACTCAGACGGCAGTCTGCTCTTAGCCGATCCGCTCCATAACAACTTCCGGGGGCGGCGTCAACCAGATCAACGTGACGCCGCCCCCATCCTCATCAAAGCGAGCCGCAACCGAAAATCCGCCGTCTGACGCATTTTTCTTTGCCCACTCTAAAGCCTCTGAAGCCGATCCTCCATCGAGATTGAAGGCGCTGATGCGCCGCCCCGGATTTACAATCATAATCCGGTAACCACTTGCTGTCATTTCCGTCGAAGAATCTCTTTCATCTACTGAATAAACATTCATTTTAGATAAACTGTTTCCAATCGCTAATAGCAAGATATTTGGGCGTGCGCTTCAAGATGCCTTGCGGCATATCGGTGTTAGTAGTATCAGCCCGAATGGTAGCAACCTCATCAGCTGGGACCACGCGGGTTTCGTTCATCAGACCGGCGAAGTATTAGAAGACCTTTCCTTCTGACGTGTCGGGCTGCGTACAGCTCCTAGAAACTCTGCTCCGGTGTCTGCCGGGAGCGGTTTGCCGTGCGACTCGGAGTGGTCTGCGGGACGTTCACCTTGTGCGCTCCGGGCGTCGCGGGAACCGCTTCGGACACGGGCTTGCCCTGTGCGATCGTCGCGCGCATGCGCACGTCGATGGCCTCTTGCGGGATGCCGTGGGCTTTGAGTTCAGCGGCCATTGCGGTGCGGTGCTCGGCGCTGTCGTACGCTGCGGCGCCGTGGTTGCGCTCAGCGCTCGCGCGTCCCTGATCGGACGCGGCGGACGTCTCAGCGGCGCTCCTAGCGGCCGGCGCGGCCATAGCCGGCTCTGCGGTCGGGGTGGGGGCTTCGTCGCGGTAGAGCTGCGCCTGGGAGCGGGCATCGGTAGCCAGCTCTCGCAGCTCGTCGGGCGTGTGAGCGCTGGTGCCGCCCTGCTCGGCGGTCACGTCGTACTCGCGCGCCTGCAACTCCAACGCCGCCGCCTGATCGATGCGGAACTGATCAGGCGTCGGAGCATCGGTGACGGTGGGTGCATCGTCGGCGCGGGCGAGCGAGTTGTCTGCTCGATCATCCAGCCGGTTTGCTTCGCGCACTGCGTCAACCGCGTCCACGAACTCCACCGCAGCGGAGCCCCGCTCGCTCGTGGACAGGTTCTCCGACGCCGCCTGCTCCCGGTTCAGCTCCGCACGCGCCAGAGCCGCACGAACGTCTTCCGGGGCGGCTCCGGGACTGTTCACGTCGACGCCGTACCGCTCCTGCACTTCTCGAGCGATCGTCTCCGACGCGGCCTCGGCGCGCGGGTCGAAGTCCTTCCACTGCTGAGCCGTCTCGTGCATGCGCGCGATCTGGTCGACGTTCGCGCGGTCCCAGAACTCGGGACGCTCGACCAGTGCGAGCCGGTTCGCGGCGACGTCCCGCTCCCCCTCGAACCGGAGCTGCAACCCGCGCTGCTCTTGCTCGCTGCGCCGCTGCGCTTCGCGGGCCATTTCCTCGCGGGCGCGGGCGAACTTGTCCGCCATCTGCGCGGCGACCGCGATCGCCACCCGGAGCGCCTGCCCGGTGTCGTTCATTACCTCGTCGTGTTCCTCGGCCATGAGAGCCCCTTCCCCTACCTCTCCAACTCGTCGCGCTGCTGCGCGGGAGTGTTCGACAATCCCGGACCTGTCGTCGTGGTCGGCACGACCACCGGCCCGCTCGTGCGCGGCGGCAACGTCGTCGGCACCGGCGACCCGACACCGGAGCGGCCCGCGGCCAGCGCGGCGCGCTCCGCGGTCGCACGCTGCTCCGGCGACAACGAGGCCAACACGTTCGTGTGCTCCTGCGCCGTGTAAGCGTCACGAACCTTCGTCAACCGCTCACGCAGCGCCGCGGACAACTCCGCTGCGCGTCGCGCGTCGCCGGCGGCCTGCGCGGCACGGCGAATCGAGTTCGTCGTCGTCGCGAGCTGCCGGAACAGCAGCGCCTCCGCGGTCGCGTTCTTCCCCTTGGACACCTGCGCGAGGATCAGCGCTGTGGTGTTGCTCATCGACGGCATCGCCACCGGACGCGGCCGGCTCTCGGACGGCCGCAACTGCGCCGACCGGGCGAGCGTGCGCGCAGCATCCGCGAGCGGCCCGGGCGTCGTCTCCAACCGCTTTGACCATGCCGCGTAGGCGCCGGCCGTCTCGCGGGCGACGTGCGCCCACGCCGCGTGATCTTCCGGCGGAATCGTCTTGATGTACTCGTGCAGCCGCGTCATATCGCGTGCGTACAGGTCGAAGAACTGCGGGTTCATCTCGGCCTCTTCCCGGCCCGGATTTACCGGCCGGTACTGCCACGGGTTCTTGCTCGACGCGCGCCACTCTGCGACCGCTTCGGTCGCGGATTCCGGGCGGTCCGGCCAGCCCTTCCGAAGCTCGGGGAGCGACAGGTCACGGGCGAGCCGGAGGCCGCCGTGCCACACCGGCTGCTCACCCTTCGCGGGGCGCAGCGCCACCGAGTAACCGGTCACCACATCGTCTCGCCCGGCGGCGAAGCGGGGACGGATGAGCACACCTTCTCGCTTCATCCGGCGCACGAACTCACCCTCATCCACCGACGCTGTAGCCGCGGCCCGCACCGCCCTCTCCAACCGCTTCGCATCGACCTCGACCGCACCGCGCCGCCGCGCCGCCTCGCGCGCCGGCCGGCGCTCTTCGCGCTGCAACAACTCCGGCTGCTGCGCCGCGATCATCGGCGCCAGCTTGTGCTCGTGTTCCAGCTCACGAACCACCTTCATGGCCCGGTGGAAGTCGTTATGCGTCGACGCTTTGGTTCCGTCCTCACGCACCAGAGACACCGCCAGGTGGATGTGATCGTTGCCGTTCGAGGACACGCCGTGACGCACCGCGACCCACCGGCACGCGGCCTTCCCGCTGGCCTCCGTGAAACCCATCCGGTCCACGAAATCCTGCGCGATCTGCCCCCACTTCTCGTCGGTGAGCTGACCCTCCTCCGCCGCAAGAGACAGGGAGCAATGCCACACGTTCGCCTCCTCGCGAACCTTCACCACCTCGCCCGTCTCCGGGTCACGCTTGGACACCTGGCGCAGCACGTCGACCTCGAAATGCTTGCGCGGCTCATCGATGCTCTCAGCGATCGCCAGAGCGGTCGCGCGGTCCAACTCGTCGTACCCGTACAGCGCCATGATCGCCGCATCCCCCGCGACCAGGTGCGGCTCCGTGTGCTCGTTCGCAAACCCGCGTCCCGCGAGGTACGACATCAGCCCACTCATCTGCGCGCCACGGGTCACCTTCGCGATCACGTGCGGTTCACCACCGACAGCGCCTCGGACACCAGACCCGCCACCCGCCGGTACTCCGCCGTGACCTCCACGGCCTCCGCAACGTAGCGGCCCTCCGCGTTCGCGAACCGGGCAATCTGGTTGACGTTGTTCGACGCGTTGGCCATCTCGCGCTGCAACTTGAACAGCATCGCGACAGCCTCTTTCCGCTCCTTCGCAGTTACCACCTTCGCGTCCATCGCGGACTCGAACAACAGCCGCGCCACCGTCACATCTCGGACCTCCGCCCGGGCACGCAACTGTGCATCCTCCTCGGCCGTGACCTTCACCACGTATCGCTTCTCCCGCCGGCCCTCCGGCACGTTCGGACGGCGCTTACGCCCGAAGATCGGCCGCTTCTCCTCCGACTCGGACACGAGAACCACCATCCCTTCAAGGCCCAGCGCAGCGAACCCGCCAACCGGCGGGGACCATACGACCAGTATGCCCCGGTCCTCCACGCAGCGGAAGGGACGCGTGCGACATGGGGCACCCATGTCTATTGCTTGCTGACTCTGAAACTTCACGAACCGGACCGCGAAGCGGTAGGCCGGGTCCCGATCCGCGAAGCAGGATCGAGGACTGGCAGACGACGGCGGCGCCCGTTAATCTGACGGTATGCCTGAGAAGACGATCGATCCCGAATCCGCCGCCACATCAGCCCGAGCCCTCCTCGAGAGATCCGTCGAGGATCGTGTAGCTGCCGTGCGGACTCTCGTCGCCGCGATCAACGACGTCGATACCGCTGATGCCGCCGCCCGAGACGCACGCGACGCTCACTCGAAAGCATGGGACGCCGCCCTCGCTTCGGGATGGAGCGACAAAGACCTCCGCGCCACAGGAGCCCGCGCACCCGGCCCCGCTCGCGTCCGCAAGTCCCGACCGCGAGCGACGACACCGCGCCAGGAATCTCCCCAGACAGAGCAGCCGAACACGGGATCCTCCGGGGACTCCCACCACGAGCCGCAGGAGTGACCCTGCCCCGCCACGCCGCATCCTTTCGGGAGAGGATCGCGCCCGAAGCGCTGGTCCTCCTAGAGGAGCTGAACCTCTACTACCCACCTCGCTTCCGCGAGGGCATCCCCTTCACCGGAACTGCAAACCGTCGACGTCAAGACGCGGTGTTCGTCGACCGCATGCACGATCCGCAGCTCGACCTCCACCCGGACACCGCCGACCGCGCAGCGAACAGCAGCGCCGGGTATCGCGGCGACCGTCGACCCGCCTGGCTTATCGACGCAATAGTCGCCTCCTCCTACGACCCCGAGCGACGCGAAAGAGTGTGGGCCGACGTGCGTAACATGCGCGCCTACACCGATGACTTCGGACCGGTTCTCCGAGATGAACAACGACGACAGATCGACGCCACCTACCGCAAGCAACACCGCATCGATGATCTGGCCTGGACGCCCGTTCGACTCCTCGCCCTCAGCAGCGCCGCCGTCATCCTCACAGTCCTCGCGTGGACCGTCTTCTCTACCTTCACGATCTTTCCGCCACACCCATACGCCGTCAGAATCCTGACGCTCTTTGCAGTAGCCGTGTTCGTGATCGCAGCGCCCGTCTACTTCTACCTCGCCGGGCGACGCCGTGACTACCGCAAGTGGTACTACAGCAGTGACAGTCGCTACGAAACGTCCACCGATGACGAGGACGAGCACGACGGTTCGAGCGCCGCAGCGTGACAACGCACGTCACGTCCGGCCGTCCCTCCGACCGCTCCACTCTGGCCTTCGTGACGAGGGCGTCAAGAGCGCTCCGCGTCCCCTTCGGGGATGCCCCAGAGGGGCACTCCTGACACCCTCCTCCCTCCGGCCGACGCTCTGCTTATCGGAGGGAAGGCCTCACCCTGGGGCACCACTAGCACCCCGGCGAACGGCGCAGCGGGGAGCCGGCCTCGGTCGGCATGCCGACGCATGACGGCCGCCGTATGCGGAAGTAGTCTCTGTCGCATGAGCGCCGCGCAACCGCTGTCAACATCCACCGTCACCCTCGCGATGGACTACGGACAATTCACCATCACCAGTGGCATGCCTGACTCCGACGAACTCGCGCTCCTGGAAGATGCACTGACCACACCGCCCTCGGCCGGCGACGGCCAAACCGTGCTCGTCACATCCCCGCACCAGAACAACTTCCAGACGGCGATCGCCATCGAGCGGTGGGCCACTCGACCCCAGTCCGACACCGACGACTGGGAACAGATATCCGTCGAAACGATCACCCTCACCGCACCAACCGTGCGACTCGACAGTCCCACGATGACCGGTACAACTTTCGAGCTGGCGAAAGGAAGCTACTGGGTCGAAATCAGCGGACGCGGCTTCGTCAACTACGGCTGGCCAGGCTCCACCACACCAGGAGACATATGGCGTCTACGATTCTGGCCCAACACCGGCCCCACCGACCGCACACGCAAACTCTGGGACATGCCCGGCTTCGGTATCCCAACCTCTTCACTGCCGAAGAAATGGGCGGCCATTACGGCCGCAGCGAACGACCCGACAACCTATCCCCCGACTCCCGCGACCGCGCAGCCACTCGATACACCGCCGACCGGCGGACAGTGACGTCACGCCTGAACACTCGGTGCGTGCTCAGCCCCGAGAGCGCAGCTCCGCGGCACGTACGGCCAGCTCCTCGCGGGGCTGATGGGCAGCTCACAGATCACGGCGTGTCGCTGCTCGGGCTCGCTACGGTCAACCCATGACGACTCTTGGCCAGTACTCGCTCCTCAACCTTCTCACCCTGCAACTAGCAGCCAACCCTGCCGCGGCAGTGACTCCAGACGAAGTGCTCGGTGCGATGGAGGAGCGCCGACTCTTCTCGCTGCTGCGGGACACCGCCGAGAGGGTGGGCGCCGATCCGTCCCTCATCGCGTCGCTCGCCACTGCTGAGGAGGACGTGGCCGACTACCTCTCCTCGTGGGCGAACGTCGCTGACCTCCTGCGGAAGTACTCGGGCGACCTGACCGACGACAGCTCGCAGGGGTGGCTCGTTTTGGGGTTCGCTATCAACGACATCGTGCAAGATCGTGGCCGCGACGTCGACGCGACTTGGGACCGTTCGTAGCAGTCCTGCCGCGAGGCCTGGTGCTCGTGCCGCTCACCTTCAACCAGCGACGGAGCTAGTAGTCGTATCCCGCATGGGTGGCGATGCCCAGTCCCGGCGGCGCCGCCACCCTGCCCGCCAACCTGAGGTACACCCCAACCGGACGTCAGGCACCATCGCCGAAGCGCGTCCGAATAGGGCCATGTCGGGCCTTGTCTGACACTTGCACCTGCGGCTCTTAGACTTCAACTGGACAAGTAGCGGTCGGAGGCGGCATGTCGGGTCAGAGGGTCGGGTACGTGCGGGTGAGCACGTTGGATCAGAGCACGGTGCGCCAGCTCGACGGCGTGACGCTGGATCGAGTCTTCGAGGACAAGGCCTCCGGCAAGGACGTGAACCGTCCGCAGCTCGAAGAGATGATCGGGTTCGTCCGCGACGGAGACACGGTGCTCGTGCACTCGATGGATCGGCTCGCAAGAAACCTCGAAGATCTTCGCCGGCTCGTGCGCAGACTGACGGACAAGCGGGTCCGGGTCGAGTTCGTGAAGGAGCAGCTCACCTTCACCGGTGAGGACAGTGCGATGGCGAACCTGCTGCTGAACATGATGGGCGCGTTCGCAGAGTTCGAACGCGAACTCATCCGGGAGCGTCAACGCGAGGGCATCGCCCTCGCCAAGCAACGCGGCGCCTACCGCGGGCGCCGCCGGTCGCTCTCCCCGACCCAGATCGCCGAGCTACACGAACGTGCTGCCGCTGGCGTGCCGAAGACGACGCTGGCGAAGGAATACGGCATCAGCCGAGAGACCGTCTACGCCTACTTGCGTACCAGTGAAACGCCCTCCGCCTAGGCTGGCGCGGTGCTGGCTACCCTGGCCGGGTGGACTTCATTGGGTTGACGCCCCAGCACTTTGACACCGCGCTCGGCGAGGTACTGACCACAGCCATGCAGGCGCAGGGCTGGAGCGCACAGAAGGTAGCCGTGTTCGCACGGCTCCGACCGCGCACCGTCCGACGCATCCTGACCGGTAAAACCTCGGCCGGCACCGTACAACTGCATCGCCTCCTGCGAGTCCTGCAACTCGACCATGACGCCACGATGCGCACCGTCTACATCGAAGCGCGAGTCGCGCAGCTCGCCGCGGACACCGAAGCGGCCGAGGACCGCGACCGCACCCGGGACATGCTCGGATGATGACCGGCAACGACCTCGCCGTTCTCCTCAACCCGTTCGTCATCCTCGGCGCCGTCGTCATCGTTGCGGCAATCCTCGGCGGGCCGTGGCTGCGCGACCGATACATCTTCCGAGAACTCAACCGCGACACCGGCGTCACCCGACACCAGCCCACCGCCCTCTTCACCCCGGGACGCACCGGCAACCCGCCGCTGGTGTACTTCCTGGAACTGCACTACGCCGAACGCCTCGCCACGGTACTGATGCTGCACCGCATCGGCGCCATCGCGAGCCTCCACGACGGCTCCATGACCATGCACGACCGCGCCGGACGCCTCCTCACCCACCTCAGCGCACTCGACGTCGCCTACTATCGCCGCCTCAACGACACAGCCCCACAACCACCCGACCCGGAGTAGACAACCTGGGCCCCGCGCCTCGTTTCACGCCCCCTCAGCGGAACTGCTAACGGCCGGGTCAAACGAGACGACACCCCCAGCGCCACTGCGCGGCCCCACAGCCGACTTGCGCGCGACCGGTCAACGACCCCCTAATGGGACACCGCCAGACGTCAGTGCTCATGGGCCCAACCGGACGGGATCGCTAATGGCCGGTCCGCCCCCTCCCCTACAGGACGGGTCCAGCTACGGTCTCCCCACCAGACGGGTCATCTGCCGGCGAGAAACCGGAGCACGGGCGCTGCAACCGAGGCCGTGAAGCGCGGCGTGGCTAACCAGACCATGCTCGAAGACCCGCGCTTGCCGTCAGGCAGGAGCCCCTGGGCAGACTACGCTCCGGTGGCCAGATCACCCGTCCGTACTTTCAGACCGACGAGTTACCCGACCGCCCTCGATCCACGTCTCGATCACTCTCTGCAGGCGCTGAGATTCCATCCGCACGCAGTTGCTCGCCAGGAGCCCAACCGAACGCACTCGACTGGACCGCACCGGCGTCGGCGAACGGTCGCGCGACGTTCCGCAGTCGGTCACCTCTCTTGAGGACCAAAATTCGTACAGCGCGTACGGCGACACCGATAGCAAACAAGACCCAAAACCCAATCTGAACGACGTTGAGCACTGACGACACCGAAAAAAGACTTGACGCGCTGGCCTCAATCATGGTCTCCTGCTCCTACGGGGTTGGGGGCGAACCTCGCCGACGAGTGAATCTATTCTAGATCACTAAGGTTGTAGTAGTCCATATGTTCAATGGGGAACGAATGCGCACTCGATTCGCGATGACCGCAGCTACATGTCTAGCCGCGGCGCTCATCGCAACGTCATCGCCGGTCAACGCGGCCGAAACGATAAGCACAGGAAACACAGACTCTGTTTCGCAATATCTCGAAGAGCATCCCGATATCGTCATCGCGGATGATGCAGTTCTCAGCTCCGATTCAGTCATCGTCTTCGGCTCGAAGGGTGAAACCGTCGAGGTCATCGGAGATGACGCTCCAAGTGAGGCTCGAACTTCCGGTACGGCCGGAAACGAGTCCGCTCAGGTCGCCGCAGCGTGCAGCTACCGAAACGCCTCATTCGTCAACGTGTCGGGATGGGTGGAATCCACTGACGGATGCGGCATCATCGGCTATGACTCAACTGCTCGGTGGAGCTATTCCTGGACACAGGACAAGTTCGCCTTCAACAGCGGCCCCTCTTGTGTGCAGGGCCGTGGATACTCGGTAACGCCGAGCGTCTCGACGCCGGTGTGGTACACGGCCGGTTGCGGTGGCTCCGGCTCAGCAAACGCCCTCATCGGGAACCGCGCGACCGTGGCCAAGATCCGTGGGTATTCGAGCGCCCCGGGAACAATCGGGTACGTCCGCTGGAAGTGACTCACTCCATCGCGACGAGGCTGCTGGCCGCTTCGGTCAGCAGCCTCGTTGTGGCGTGCGCCCTAGTCGGATGCGCCGAATCTTCAAGTACAACTAAGAGCCTGACGACGAGCGACATTGGCGAAATTGCCAGCAATAACGCATGTTCGAACCCTCACTTGATGGGCGGAGACCCTGACTATTGGGGATCGGCAGCGGGGTTGTACTGCCTACCCGAATCCGGGACTGGCGTTGTTCTAAGAATTTATGATGAACCGGACGCCACCCTCAAGCTTATTGACGATTGGTCTGCCCTCATTACTGAGGATAACCAATTAGTCTACGGCGATTACTGGTTTGCGACAGGTCCCGCAACGACGCTCGAAACTCTCTTCGGTGAATTTAACCCTCGCGGGCCTCAGACATTTGCGCCGGCCGGTACAAAGCCAACCTCCGCTGAAGCAAATTTGGCCTTGTGTTCTTCTATCAGTTACGGCGTCACAACACAGTATCTACACACTGGCGACACTGTCGACCTCCAGCAATATTACGCCAGCTACCCGGGTCTACATGACCTCGTTTCGTCTGTGGCATCTAAGGCCACTCGCGACGGGGCGGAAGCCGCCATACAGGATGACCTACTTCTCACAGCCGCACTGACGAAGTATGATTCCGACATCAAGTCATTTTGTGCAGAATCTTTTGGCGCTAAGCGGAATACTGCTAGCACGGCGCATAATCCTTAATCTTCATCTTTCCGGGCTGCGCGTCCGACGAAGTGAACGGATCGACGAGCATCTGTAGCTTGCCAATTTTCGAAATGACGTACTACAAAAGCTCCCGCAATGAAAGAGTACCCAATTCCCTCAGCTATGCGAGTAAGAACTGGGACCGTTGAAAGAATTTGGCTGATTGTAGGGGACCCGTCAGCTTGATAGGGAGCGATCCAGATCGGCACTATCAATCCGAAAAATAAACCTAACGATATGCCGCCGATGCCAATCCAAAACATTGCGGTTGATGAAAGTGCTTTAATCATGAGGCTCCTTCGCCTATAGCTTAAAGTGTCGTTGGAATCATCGCACTCGGTTGTGGGCGTTGGTATCACCCGGCAGCCGATCAGGCCGCCTGCGTTCCACTCAGCGCGCTCGCCTTCGCGCGGCAGAACCAGCGCTGACCTCCCGATCAGGCGTGGACGTTCCCTTGGCGCCTGCTACACCATTCCCACACCGCTCTGAGCATGTCGGAGGTCGGAGCTACCATCTGCGACATGTCTCAGTGCACAGCGCCCGTACGGGGCCACATTCGCGGCGGCGGCGCCGATTGCCCAGTTCACGGTCGCGGCGGCGGCTACAGCTACTACGAGCAGCCGCGGCCCTACCGGCCGCACACGCCTCCTGCGGCTCCGGCGCCCGTGCGCCGGAGCGGGAGCGTGTCTGGCGGCGGCGGGCGCAGTGCTCGTCCGTCGTGGCAGCCGAGGACGTCGACCGTCTCGTACACGCCGCAGCAGGTCCGCGACCTGGAGCCCGTTCGTCAGGCAACAGTCGTGCGCACGGTTCAGCAGAACGATGTGTTCCTCTGCCACGCGTGGCCGGATCGTCAGGCCGACGCACAAGACGTCTACGAGCAGCTGCTCGCGAACGACGTGACGGTCTGGTTCAGCGAGGTCAGCCTCCGGCCTGGTACAGACATGCGCGTCGCGATCGATCGTGGTCTGGTCAGTTCTCGGATGGGCATCGTACTGGTCACGCCCGCGATGCTCGAGAAGCTGCGCACCGATCGGAGCATCGCGAGCAACGAACTCAGCGCCCTCCTCCGGCGGAGCCTTCTGGTGCCAGTGATGCACGGCGTGACGTTCGAAGAGCTGGACCAGGTGACGCCGACTCTCGCGTCGCGAGGCGGGTTCAGCACGGCGGAGGAGCCGATGGAGAGCATCATCGTCAAGATCGCCGAGCTCGTCGGAGTCCTCACAGAGGAAGAGGCTGACGAACTCAGCATGACGTCCCGCCGCTGGTAGCTCTCGCCCCTAGTCGAACGACAGCAGCACTCGACCAGCCCCGCTACGTTCATCCCATGGCAGAGACGATCACCTTGACCCTGAATCTCGGCCCGAACGCGTCCATCGCCGCGCTTGGGGCGGCGGTCGATGATGTGAGGCGTGTCCTCGAGTTCGCGAGCGCCCTGCAGCGCCGAACAGATCGAGGCGCGCTCATCGCTGCGCGAATGCGTTCGCGACGGCGCGGACTCGGCCGCGCTGGTGACCTTGCCTGGAGCGATGGCTCGCTCTTCTTCGCGGCCCTGGAACCCGTAGACCTTCCTCAGCCGATCGACGAGTTCGAGCGCATCGCTGGCCGCGAAGCGGACGCAAACGCTCAGATCACCGTCCAGAGCCTCCGGTACGAGAACCCGCTCGAACTGGTGATCCTCGCCGGCGGAACCGTCGTCTACGCGCTGCTCCGCCTACTCCGTGACTGGCCTGACCGTCAACAGCTCAACCGAGCGGCAGTCCGCGAGTACGAAAACGGCATCATCTTCCGCGAGCGTGTCCGCGCCCGCGTCCTCGAGCAGATCGATTCCGGGGATCTCCCACTGGCCCCGGAACTGATCGACTCCCTGCTCACCAATGATGTTGCAGACGCCCTCGGTGCCCTCGGCGATGGACCGCTGAAAGTGCTCGGCCTTTCGTCGGGCTCAGCCGCTTCGAAGCCGACCACCGAGAGCTGAGTCGAGCACCGTCCCGTCTACCCATCCCTCATCGGACGGTCGCGCGTTGAGCTGCGCAACGTCAGCACGGGAAGATGGAGGCATGTCGAAGAAGATCGAATCCGCCTACCGCAAGCTGGCCGACGCGCTGGAGAAGCACGCTGAACTTGTGGAGCTGCTGGCTGGCACATCGTGGGCAGCGGTTTGGGACCTTGATGCGCTGAAGACTCAGATCGCAGCCGAGTACAGCTACCCGCAATCATCGCCGCGAACGACGACGGACCGGTAGGCGAGACCTTCAGGCGGGGGTACCTTCGCCGTATGACGGGTGACCCTGGTGCTGTTCTGGCGAGCTTCCGCGAAGCAGCGGTTGCTCAACTCTCTGCGAGCTGACGATCTGAAGTGCTCCCGCAGCGATCGCCGCAAAGGCGATCGTCAAACCTGTGAACGGCAGGGTGTCGGCCACGTCCCAGGGGACAAAGAAGAGTCCATGGTCGGTCAGCGGATTGATCAGCATGAGGAGCACTACCCCGATCAGCGTGATGGGCTGCTTCGGGGAGAAGAGGAACGCGCCGACGATGGCGAGAGGGAAGGTGATCACCCAGAGAACGGACATCGCGACCCAAGGGAAGTCGGACTGGGTGGCGGCGTAGCAGCCGTCCGTCAGGCCACCGAAGCACTGCCCCCAGTGCAGCAAGAAGGCGGCAGCGCCGACGACTCCCGCCGAAATGAGGAGCGTTCCGACGGCCCGTGAGTAGCTCCTGAGTCGCGTCATGGCCCCACCTTACGTTCAGGCCGTGAACTGTCGGTGAACTTTTTCAGGCAAGCTTCCTCTGAGCGTCCTTGCCCTCCACTCTGATGTCTCAGACGGCAATGCCGCCGTCGAGACTCAAAGTTGGGGGACTTCCAGATGTCAATTTCACTCGCTCGTCACGCCGAAACGACACGCAGCAAGCGGTTCATGGGACGCGCTGCGATCGCCGGTGTAGTGCTCGCACTCCTCGCGACCGTGGCACCGGCCGGGGCCCAGGCCGCTCCGGCTCCGGCGCCTGAGGGCTCATCCGCGGTCGGCTACCTCACCACCGACGAGGGATTCACGACCGAAGTTCCGGCCGCGTACCTTCAAGAGGGCGCACCCGAGTGGATCGAATACGACGAGGGCATGTCGGCCGCAGCGGTGGGCGGAACCTGCACGAAGCCGCTGTGCGGCCGGATCGTGAACAAGGGGTCCATCTCCTTCCGAGTCTCCACCGACTACACGACCAACGGGCAGGTCGCCGCGGGTGCGGTGCAGAAGACGATCGCACCCAATGTGGAGGCCGGCGCTCCGTACGACTGGGATGCGGTGCTCATCCCCGCGGGTTACTGCGGCACCTTCTACACCGGAGCCGGGTACTACTTCCGCAGCACCGAAAGCCGCGTCGGACAGGCATCCAGCCGGTGGCACAAGATCGATGACGCGGGCGCCCACGCGATCGTGAAGCAGGGAAGCTGCGCCTAGACGTCTGGCAAGACGGCAAAGAAGGGGGGAGGGGAAGCGCGAGCGCTTCCCCTCCCCCCTTCTTTGCCGTTCCGCAGCTAGACACTCAATCAACCATTCCCATACGAGACGGTTCCGATCTGTTGTTGCGCTCGAGAAGAGACTGCAATGCGTGGCCCGTTGGGGCCGATGGACGATGATGATGTCGCGATGCTAGAGGCCACTGCAACAGATTAGTTCCAATCAAGAAAATTTGTTGCAATGGGTTGGGGTCGCTTCTTGCCAGAAGCGGCCTCGACTATGCGGCCGCTCGGAAAGAATAAAAGACAGCTACGTTATCAATTTGTGACCGGCCGTTCGCGTCGCGTTTGATGATTTTGGGATATTGTCTACATCAGGGCTCATAGGAGATACCTATCACAGCCTTGGGGGGACAAACCATGCGACTCGTCACAACTCGAAAGATGACCATGGCAGCGGCGGCCGGTCTTCTGGCCGGCGCCGCTCTCTTCGCGACGGCGACGCCGGCCAGCGCCGTGCAGTACAGCGGAGGGTACTTCCCTACATACTCCGCCTGCCGTGCCGAGGTTCAGGCCTATCGTGCGGACGGGTGGACGATTCTCAAGAACTGCCCCTACGTTCCGGGGTACGGCTACCTCGTGGACGCATCGAAGGGTTAGGCCATGCGGAAGGCCCGGGTCGCTCGCCTCGGCGATCGGCTCGGGCCTTCCGCATGACAGGATCAGGCCGGGTCGCTCGCCTCGGCGATCGGCCCGGGCCTTCCGCATGGCAGGATCAGAGTGTGGATTCCCGAAGAACGACACTCTGCACCATCGCCACAATTGCAGCGACGATTGCGATCCTCTCTGGCTGCACACCCAGAGACGTCACGTCCGACTCGGCATCGGCATCCGCCCCGGCCTTGTCATCGGCAGCTCCCGAGGCGACTGCGACTGCTTACGATCCCAGTCAGAGCACCGATCAAAATCTGGCCGTCTTCAACTCGGTCAACGAGCGAACGGTCGCGTCAGTCGGCGATCCGAACGGGACGGACTTAGCACAGGCTCTGATCAACAGCGGGTTCGACCAGACGCAAATGGAGACGACTGTCGAAACGACGACCGCGGGCGAAACAGCTGACGCGATTTTTATCGCGGTTAAGTCTAATGGTTCCTGCTTCGTCGGTCAGTATCGTCACAAAGCTTCCGGGGAAGACGGCGACAATAAATATGTCGGGGCGCTGTTCCAACCCATCTCGACGGGTAAATGCCTCATTGGCAACTCGCTGCCAGTCGAGTGATCATCTGGACCGCGTTGCCGTCCGCGGAGTTTTAAGTTGACCAAGTAACGCCCCTATCGGACGCGAGACGACCCGCTACCTAGACCGTCGGCCGGCGGCGGTGTTCGCGTCGAGCTGGCGATCAATGTCAGCGACGATCGCGCGAGCACGCTCGGCCTGCCCGCGGGGGTCGCGACCGCGGACCGATCGGCTGACCGTTGTAGCGTGCGCTCTCCTCCTCGTTCTTGGCTTGGTTGTCCACCTCGCTGGCGAACTCTTGTAGTGCTGCGGCTGTCGACGGCGATCGTCACCCGCGACTCGCATTTGGCGCCGGGTGAGGTCCAAAACCGGATGCCGGCGTGCACCACGCCGGACGGGTACGACGACTGGCTCGGTGGGCACCTGGACGTCGACGCTTTGAAGGAGCTGCTCGAGTAGAAGTCGAGCGCGGTCGCGTTCGACCTCGAGCACTACGAGGTTTCTCGAGATGTGAACAGCGTCCGCGACAACGGACCCCACCTGCTCGACCCGCTCCCCTGGGCGTCGTCGTGTTGGCACGTCGTGTCTAATGGTGCGGTGCGGTCGAGAAGTGGGGACTTCGTTGACGCCGCGACGGCCATACCGGTGCAAGGGGCTCCGGTGCCGCCCTGCTCTCGGCCGCGTGCATGGCGCGGCCGAGAGCAGCACCCGCGACGCAGCTTTCCGAAACCTGGGTTGCCGAGAATGAGGCCATGTCTAGAGGCGGTCCGACCAACCCGATGCCGGGCCAGCACATGCGCTTCGTGCGGTACGTGAGCACTCGTGACGGGTGGACGCCCGAGATCGTGCGCGGCGAAATCGAGGACCGCACGGACGCCGGCTGGCGGGTGCGGGTCATCGATGACGTGCGCGAGCTCCCGGAGACGGAGTGGTCGATCTACTACCCCTGACCGGGGCCTCTCGGCGGGGTGAGCGCGGACGCCAGACACTCGCTCATGGTGCGCCGCCTGTAAGCGGCTGGCTGGTAGAAACAGAGCGATCACTGATTCCCTCTGCTTGGAGATACCCGATGGCACAGAAGCTCTCTCTGATCGATGACCTGGACGGCTCTGCAATTGAGGGTGACGGTGGAACCGTCACCTTCTCGATTGACGGCGCGAACTATGAAATCGATCTATCGGCGAAGAACACGGCCGAGCTGCGCTCCGTGTTCGAGAAGTACGTGGACGCCGGCCGTCGTGTGCGTCGAGACGGTAACGCCGGCTCCTCGGCTCCCGCTCGGGCGAAGAGCGACCCGGAGCGGTTGAAGGCGGTCCGGGAGTGGGCGGCGAAGAACGGGCACAACGTGTCGGATCGCGGCCGCATCTCTGCTGAGGTTCAGAAGGCGTACGACGACGCCCACTAGGGCGGCGTCACCGTTGACGCTCGGTGGAGCGGCGCCGCGGGTAGCCCCCGGCGGGCCGCGAAACGGAGTGCGCGCCGGGGGCTACTGGCGGTCCCTCGGCCAACCGGGGCGAATGGCGGGGTCCGCGGCAGCGGAGCCGGGACGTGCGGTCCCGCTCGACGCCGCCTCGTCAGCGTAGAACGCTGCCCGCTTTGGGGGCAGTCCCAGTCGCCGGTGTCACAGTGACGCCATGGCCACTCCCCGGAATCCCCTGGCGCGTGCGGCGCTGATCAGCAACGGCATGGTCTGGTTCGGGTTGTCGCTGATGTTCGCGAGCATCGCCGGGGGGCAGACGTATGCGGCATTCACCGGGCAGTGGTTCAACGTCCTCGGCTGGGTGCTCCTCGTTGCGGTGGCGATCGGCCTGGCCGTCGTCGGCGTCATCGAGAACCGGAACATTCGCGCGGGAAAGACGCGCAAACCGCGGCCCCGCCGCTGACCACCGCTCGAGCGCGAATGGCCGGTCCACGCGTGTGATCGGGGGGGTCGAGGGGGGTCTCCCCCTCGTGCGGGCCGGCCCGTTTCGGGTCGACCCGCAGGCGCGTGCTCAGAGCATGTAGAGGTGGTATCCGACCGCCACGCCCTCGCGGAGCGGGCCGAAGGTGTCGGCGTAGTCCTGCGTCTCGTGGCTATTCGTGATGAGGTCGAGCGCGACGCGCTCCTCGTCGCTCTCGTCGCTCATCTCGTCGGGCTCGTCCTCCCACTCGCGGAGGACCCGATGCCCCGCGTCGGTGACGCGGCAGAGCGCCCAGTATCCGGAAAACGTGCCGACGCTCTCGCGCTTGAACACGAGAGCCGTGGCGGTCGGCCAGGCGTGCCGGGCGGCAGCGGTGAAGAGCACGCGCACCGCGGCGTGCAGGGCGCGGATCTCGCCAGTCTGGGCGGCAGCGTTCACGGCGTCTTGCGCGGCGCGCAGCTCGGCGGTGTGTCCCCACTCGTCGACGTCGGGGGCGGGGGTCGTGGTGGTGGTCATGGTGGGCCTTTCTGCAGAGTCGGAGGAAGGGGGGCGGGGACCGGCGGCTGCCGGTCCCCGCGGAGCGGGCTAGCTCAGGTCCGCCGCGTCGGCGGCGGTGGTGTCGCCGGTGACGACCTGCTCGACCGGGGAGAGCGCGTATCCCCAGGCGGCGAGCTGGCGGAAGTGAGCGGCGGCGCGGGCGTCGCCGCGGCGCCAGGACTCTTTGCTCGTGTTCGCCTCCTGCCCTGCGAGGACGACGGCCAGCGCGACCAGGCGGGCCTTCGCGGGGTTCGCCTCGACCAGCGGGGCCAGCGCGTCGGCGTGGTAGCCGGAGGGCTGGGTGACGCCGAGGAGGGTGTGCGCGAGCGCGTTGCCGTTGCCCATCCCGCCCGACACCGACGAGCGGTGCGCGGTCAGTCCCAGGGCGATGACGCGCTCGGCGTCCTTCGGGAGGGTCTTCCGGGACAGGAGCGTCGTGATCCAGTCGCGGCGTACCGTCTCGGCGGCGATCCATGCGCGGTTGTTCGCGAGGAGGATGCGGCGCTCGGCGGACTTCGCTGCCTTCTCTTCCTCCGTCTCGGGTGCGGCGGGCGCGTTGTAGGCGTAGCTGAATCCGTGGGCGGCGGGGTCCTGGATCGCGTAGGAGACGTGGGTGTTGCCGTCGTAGATGGTGCTCACGAGGACGCCCCGCGGCTCGATGGTCGCGATGTGCTCGACGGTGACGCGCTTGCCGTCTTCGGTGCGCAGCGGGTCGATGACGACCCACGCGCTGCCCTCGCCGTCGACCTGATCGCGGGTGAGGACGGTGAAGCCTGCGGCCTCCTGGTTCGCCTCCTCCACGAGGACGGCGACGCGGCGGGCGCGCGCCTTGCGGTGGCGCTCTGCGGTGTGGGTGAACTGGCTCGGGTTGGTGGTGGCGACGGTGATGAGGTCGGCGCGGGCTTCCTCGTCGTCCTCAAATTCGAGGATGATCGCGGCCTGGTCCAGGGTCAGCTCGTGCTCGTGCAGCGCGGTCCGCGCGACTGCGGACTCCTCGACCGCCAGTCCCGCTTTCACGGTCGCGGCCTTGGTGCCGGTGCGCTTGGCGATGCTCGCGGCCGACAGGCCCTCGAACGACAGCTGCGCCCACGCGGCGGTGCGGTCGGCGGTGGTGAGTTCGGCGCGCTGGTCGTTCTCGATGATCTGCTGCACGATCCGCTCGGCGGTCTTGTCGTCGCCCTCCACGACGTAGACAGGGATCGTCGCGAGGCCGATTTCACGGCTCGCGAGGGTCCGGCGCTGCCCCGCGCGGACGATCACGTTGCCGTGCTCGTCGCGGCGTCCGAGCACGGGCGACAGGATGCCGCTCTGACGGATGGAGTCGATGAACTCCTTCGTCAGCGGGGCGCTGGTGCGGACGTTCTGCTCGATCACGAGGGCGGTCGGGTCGATGTGCTCGATGGTCCCGGTTGCGGTGGTGTTCACGATGGTTTCTCCTTGATCAATGTGCGATCATTGAGGCGACGGGTCCCGTGGTTCTAGTGAAACTACGGGGCTTTTGTCGTCTTCCTGATCGTTTTTCTTTGCCTCTCCGGCGGGATGAAACCAATTGAGTGGAGACGCCGTAGTGACGGGCTTTCCGGGCGAAATAAGGGCGCTTGCGCCCGCGTCCGGAAAGGTCGGCACGGAGGCGTCGGAGCGAGATAGGTTGAAACCGCGGAGAGGTGAAGAAAACAGAAAAACAGGCCGCGTAGCGGCTTCCCCTCGGCGGTGCTCCGTCACCGCTGCGCGAGTGCAGCTCGCGCCCCCCGGAACGGGGATGCCGGGGAGTGTGAGGGGGTCGCCCCTCACGGGCCGGCCCGCAGGCCGGCCCGCACCGCGCGGCTACCGGTCGGCGGGCTCGTAGCAGTTGGCGCAGTCGCACGGCCCGCCGGGGTTCTCCACCCGCTCGACGGCCGCGATCTGCGCGGCCTGCTCCGCCGGGGAGAGCGCCTGCCACCCCTCATCCGCCCGCCGGTTCAGCTCGACGCGCGCCGCACGCTCGTCCACCGTCTCCGGGGTCGGGGTGAGGAAAGCGGCCAAAGCCGCGCCGGTGTCCTGCTTCTCGGCGGCGGTGAGGAACGCGATCAGCGCGGCCGCGTAGTCGCTTCCGTCGTTGGTGACGGGGAACCCGCCCGGGCACCCCTCCCCGGGCAGGGTCAGGGTGTTGCGGACGTGCGCGAGGATCTCGGCGTCCGTGGCGGCGGCGTCCTCGTCGGACTCCGCGCGGCGGGTGGTGAGGATGAGGGCGAGCTGTTCGGCGCTCGCGCGGCCGGTGTCGGTGGTGGTCATGGTGTGGTCCTCTCAGCGGCTCATGAACGGGGCGACGCGGCGGATCGCTGCGCGGCGGGCGTGGGTGACGCAGTGGCGGAACGAGCCGCTGGTGATGCCGTGCAGCTCGTCGGAGTGCCACGCCTCCCAGACGCCGGACTTGCGGCGGGTGACGAGCACGGAGGGCGTCGTCTTGGGGTCGGTGCCCACGACGCGGATGCTCACCGCGCGGGTGTTTGCGAGCGTGAGATAGGTCTTAGCCGTGGTCTGCAAGTCGGTGGCGGTCTGCATGGTGTGGGTGCTCCCTCTGGCTGATCGTTTTTCTTTGCCTCTCCGGCGGGAAGAACCGTTTGAGTGGAGGCGGCGCAGTGACGCCTATTCCGAACGAAATAAGGGAGCGCAGCGACCGCGTTCGGAATAGGTGGCACGTAGCCGGTGGAGCGAAATAGGTTTGAACCGCGGAGAGGTGAAGAAAACGGGGAATCGGGCCGCGTAGCGGCTTCCCCTCGGCGGTGCTCCGTCACCGCTGCGCGGGCGGAGCTCGCGCCCCCGGAACGGGGATGCCGGGGAGTGTGAGGGGGGTCGCCCCTCACGGGCCGGCCCGGAGGCCGGCCCTCGCCCGCTCAGCTCGCCGCGGCCGTCTCCGCGACCGCCTCGCGGGCCGCGTCGAGTTCCGCGGCGGTGCGGTGTCCTTGCACGTCGGCGTAGGCGACGGAGTAGGGGCGCGTCCCGGCGTTCCAGTCCAGCGCGACGGTCACGGTCTTGGGGTTCACGCGGGTCACGACGCTCCACCCGTGCTTGTGCTTGATCGCGTCGCCCTTGGCGATCGTCTCGCGGCTGTAGATCGTGACCTGTCCCGCGGCGGCCTGCGCCTCGCGGACCTCCGACCAGTAGTCGCGCTGATCTTCGAGCTGCGCGCGCTCGGCGTGCAGCCGGTCGAGTCGGTCGCCGGTCGCGGGCGCGGTGGTCTCGACGTAGCCGCCGCCGAAGTTGTGCGAGCTGCCCTCGATCTTCCGCGTGTATCCGCGAATGTCGGTGTCGAGCCGGTCGATGCGGCGGGCGACCATCGCGGGCGCGTAGCGGGATTCGGTGGTCCTCGCGGCGACGTCGGCGCGAGCGCGGGCGCGGGTGGCCTCGCGGTCGGCCTCGACGCTGCGACCCATCGCGGCGTCGGCCTTGGCAATCGCGTTCCGATGCCGCGTCTCCGAGTGGTGGCCGATCTTGATCGGCTCCCCGCCCTCGGGCAGGCGGCGGAGGGCGCGGCGGGCGGCCTCGTCGGCGTCGTCCGCCTGCTCGGCGCGACGGTCAGCCTTCGCGTCGAGCGCGTCGACGCGGGCCGCCTGGCGCTCGAGGGTCGCCGCCTCCGCCTCGGCGGTCGGGCGGAACGTCTCTTCGGCCTCGATGGTGACCTCGTGTCCCGCGTCGCGCAGGGCGGTCGCGGCGCGGTTGATGGTCCACCACTTCGGCAGGCGGTCCCGGGACTGCGGGACGTACCAGGCGCCGATGGAGCGGCCCCAGCGCCAGCCGGACGCCTTCAGGATCTCGGCGGTGCCGTCGCCGCGGCTGGTGCCCTCGATGAGGGTTCCGGCTTCGGGGGTGTGGGTGATGGTGAGCATGCTCTGTCTCCTTCTCGTCTCGGCGGGGGTCAGTCGTTGTCGCGGAAGTCGACGGTCGTCTCGCTGCGGTCGTGCAGCGCGTACGCGGCCGGGTACAGGTCGAGCGCTCGCGCGACGTCGACCGGCACGACGACGTAGGCGTCGGAAGCCATGTAGCCGATCCGGCCCTCCCCCACGGGCTCGACGGGCTCGAAGTGCTGCAGCGTCACCCCGGCGACCGCTCCGCTGCGGGTGACCAGGTGCACGGCAGGGGTCTGCTCGGTCACCGGGTCGCGGCCACCGGCGCCGACGATGACCACCTGACGGGCGGTCCGGCTGATGCCCTCCGTCCCGGGTCCGTGGTACTCGCTCTTGATGACCTCGGTACGGGTGCCGCGCTGCTGAGTCATGGTGTGTCTCCCTCTGGCTGATCGTTTTTCTTTGCCTCTCCGGCGGGAAGAACCGTTTGAGTGGAGGCGGCGCAGTGACGCCGCTATCGGGCGAAATAAGCCCGCAGGGCGCGTCCGATAGCGGTGGCACGTAGCCGGTGGAGCGAAATAGGTTGAGACCGCGGAGAGGTGAAGAAAAAGAGGAAACGGGCCGCGTAGCGGCCTCCTACCGGCGGTGCTCCGTCACCGCTGCGCGAGTGCAGCTCGCGCTCCCCGGAACGGGGAATGTCGGGGAGTGTGAGGGGGTCGCCCCTCACACTGCCGGCCCGAAGGCCGGCCCGCCGCCTCTCAGCTCTCGTCGTCGCTCTCGTCGTCGTCGGCGTCGAGGATCGCGGCGATGCGGTGCGCGGTGGTGAGCACCCGCGCGGCCGTCTCGCGGATCGTGTCGGCCTTGCAGTCGCTCCACGTCGCGACGTAGCCGACGCTGTAGGCGCTGGTGTCGAATCCGACGAGCCCGGCGACGACGAACGCGACGGACTCGGCTTCCGTCTCCATCAGCCCTCGGTGCTGCGCGTACTCCTCCAGGTCATCAACGTGACCCATCAGCACGTGCGCGGCCTCGTGGATCAAGGTCTTTGCGGCCTGCTCCGGCGACAGGCTGGAATCCACGACGACCGTGCGCTCCTCGGGGGCGGCGTAGCCGTTCGTTCCCTGCGGCAGCGGGCGGCGCTCGACCGTCCACCCCTCGGCCTCGAGAGCGGCCGTCAGCGGCGCAATGACGCCGTGATCGTGCTCCCCGGTGAGTAACTGCGCGATGTCGCGGGGATCCTCGGCGCCCTCCATCAGGTCGGTCTGCTCGATCGCGAACACGGACACGAGCGGGTAGTACGTCTGGACTTTCTGCCCCTTCTCGTCGGTGCTGGTCGTGGTGCCCTCCTCGGCCTCCTCGTCGGCGGCGATCTTTCGCTGAGCGAAGCCGAAAATCTTGATCGCCTTCTCGCCCTTGCGCACCTGGCGGCCCTTGGCCTGCCACGCGCGGAACCCGGCGACGGCGGAGGCGTCGGGGCGCTGAGCGAGGATCAGCAGCAGGTTGCCCAGGCTGTAGCGGTGGAACGAGGACGCGAACGAGAGGAACCGTCGCCACTGGTCGGAGTCGCGCAGCGCCTCGACCTGCTCGGTGATGCTCTCGTGCAGCGCGGCGGCCTGCTCGCGGCGCTCCTCCGGTGTGGTCCGCGGGGCGCGCTTCTTGGCGGTGGTCTTGCGGGCGGTGGTCGTGCTGGTCATGGCGATTCTCCCTGTGCGAGGATCGACGCGACGGGTCCCGTGGTTCTAGATCAACTACGGGGCTTTCGTCTTGTCTGATCGTTTTTTTGTGCCTCTCCGGCGGGAAGAACCGTTTGAGTGGAAGCGGCGGAGTGACGCCTATTCCGAACGAAATAAGGGAGCACAGCGACCGCGTTCGGAATAGGTGGCACGTAGCCGCTGGAGCGAAATAGGTTTGTACCGCGGAGAGGAACAAAAAACCTCGAAGCAGCGCCGCGCAGCGGCTCCCCGTCGCCGCAGGCGATGTGCGCGAAGCGCACCCCGCGCCTCGAGCGGAACACCGGGGAGGGTGAGGGGCCGGCCCCTCACGGGACGGCACCGCCGGCCCTCTCCCACCTCCCGACCGCGACATGCTGACTTGTAAACATGCCTACAAGTCAGCACGCGCGGCCGGTGTGGGTCACAGGCACCAGTCCTCGGACCAACCGGAGGGCGGGACGACAGCGTGCGCCTCGCCGGTCCAGTGGAGGTAGTAGAGCGTGCTGCCATAGTCGTGATCCCCCGCGGTGACGTCCATCTGGCGGTTCTCCACGTCCGGCTCCGCGCTGCTCCACCGGGTAGAGACGTCCACCGCGCGGAGTTCCCCGGAGTCGGTCACGAGCGTCTGGCAGACGGGGCACCGGAGCGCTTCGTACGTCTCGCCGTCATCGGTCACCGTCTCGATCAGAAGCTCGGGGGCCGCTGCCCACACCTGCTGGTGCAGCTCCTCGATCGTCGCGAGCAGCGCTTCCGCGCGGCTCCCCGGCGTCTCCTGCGTGGTGGTGGTGTCGAGTTCGGTATCGGCGGTCATCGGCGTGGACTGCATGATGTGGCGCTCCCTTGTCTGATCGTTTTTTTGTGCCTCTCCGGCGGGAAGAACCGTTTGAGTAGAGGCGGCGGAGTGACGCCTATTCCGGGCGAAATAAGGGAGCTTGCGACCGCGCCCGGAATAGGTGACACGGAGACGACGGAGCGAAATAGGTTTGCACCGCGGAGAGGAACAAAAAACCTCGAAGCAGCGCCGCGCAGCGGCTCCCGGTCGCCGCAGGCGATGTGCGCGAAGCGCACCCCGCGCCTCGAGCGGAACACCGGGGAGGGTGAGGGGCCGGCCCCTCACGGGACGGCACCGCCGGCCCT